>JBGVOA010000397.1:0-4001 GCA_045126095.1 Christensenellales bacterium
GACGGGCGGCTTGGCTGTGCCGCCTGCTGCACGGCCTTTGGCGAGGAACTGCTGGCACGGCTGACAAAGACCTGCCCCGAGGCGCGCCACACCGGCCGCAGCCCCGTGGAGGGTGAGCAGGCCCAGCGCAGCCGCGCCCGCCTGGAAGCACTGCAGCGTCAGATGGCTGAGGCCGTGGCCCGCGAGGACTACGAAACCGCTGCGCGCTGCCGCGATGCGCTGCGCAGCGCCGGTGTGCAGGAGGGCAGCGTCCATGAGTGAAATGCTGGTGGTGCATTCCGCCGCGCAGCTGGTGCGCAGCTATCCGGATGTACCCTTTGATACAACCAAAGCCCCTGAGGCGGCGGACAGCGTTGTCAGCCGCACGGCCTCTGCGTTGGCGGAGGCGGGCTGCAACCCGCACCTGCGGCGGGAAACCCGGCGGCGCAGCCGTGCGGCCATGGCAGAGGCGGGGCTTATTCCCGCTGCGCTCCTCCGGGAGCCGGGCCAGGCGGCGGTGTTCATGCCCAGGGAGGGCGGCGCGGCGGTGCTTGCAGGCGGCGCGGAGCATGTGACAATCCTTT
This sequence comes from Christensenellales bacterium, assembly GCA_045126095.1. Classification (GTDB taxonomy): domain Bacteria; phylum Bacillota; class Clostridia; order Christensenellales; family Aristaeellaceae; genus UBA11524. Next base: position 564 of record JBGVOA010000397.1, read on the forward strand.
CCAGCAGGCCGGGCCTGGCGCTGGCCGCCGCGGCGGAGGAATGCTTCTGCGTGGACGACTGCCTCTCCCGCAGCGTCCGCTTCGCCTTTGATGAGCAGCTGGGCTATCTCTGCTCCCTGCCGGACCTGCTGGGCACGGGCCTGCGGATCACGGTGCGGCTGCATCTGCCGCTGATGCGTATGAGGGGCGGCATGGAGGAGATCAGCGCCGCCGTGCGGGAAATGGGCGTGGGCGCGGAGGCCGTGGTCATCTGCCCCGGCGACACGGGCAGCGATCTGGTGGACGTGTTCAACCTCACTGCCCTGGGCAGCACCGAGGAAATGCTGATCCGTCAGGTGGAGCAGGCTGCCCTGACCCTGTGCGCCCGCGAAAATGCCCTGCGCGCCACCCTGCTGAAGGGTAAAAGCAACGAGCCGGACGCGCTGCGCCTGCAGGACAGGATCAGCCGCGCATTGCCGGTGATGCGCGCGGCGCGCCTGATGGAGGAGAGCGAGTTCACCGCGCTCTGGTCGGCGCTGCGGCTGGGCGCGGAAACGAAGCGCCACGGCGTTCCGCTGGAAACGGTGGACGCGCTGCTCCAGCAGGGCCTGACGGGACATCTGTGGAGCTACGCCGAGGAGGAGTCCACCGGCGAAATGCTCAATGCCTGCCGGGCTGACCGCGTGCGGGAGCTGCTTTCCGCCGCGCCGCGCACGAAGCGCGCCTGATGGGCGATGTTGGAATGGTGAAACGAGGAGGTCAACCCTATGGCAGCATTCGGACAATTCACCAAGCGGGCGCAACTGGCCATTGATCTGGCGCGCCGCGCGGCGGTGAAGGAGCGCCAGCCCATCGTGGGCACGCTCCATCTCCTGCAGGGCCTTTTATTGGCCGGCGGGAGCTATCCTGAGGAGATTGTGCAGAAGGTGAGCCCGGACTACCTGCAGCAGGTGATCTACGGGCTGAAAATTGTTACGCCCGATCAGGCGGATGTGCGCCAGCTGGCCATGACGCCCAATGCGCACCGCCTGCTGGAGACGGCAGTGCGATACAGCCGTCAGCTGGGGCAGTCCCATGTGGGCACGGAAATGATGCTTCTGGCGATCCTCACGGCTGAGAAGCCCTTTGCGGCCACCACCGTGCTTCTGCGCTGCGGCGTGAGGCTGGAAGAGGCCGCCGCCCAGCTGCGCAGCGCCATCGCGGGCAGCGCCTATTCCGGCGCGCAGTCCGCTGAAGGGGAGAAGCCGCAGGCGCCCCAGCCCATTCCGCCCAAGGCGGACAAGCCGGAGAACCGCCGGGGGCCGCAGCCTCCCATGGGCGGCCTTTTCCGCGGCATGCCCGGCGGCCAGGCGGAGCAGCCCCAGCAGCCCTCCCGCGGCGGCGCGCCCAGGCAGAGCATGCTGGAGCAGTTCGGCCGCGACCTGACCCAGCTGGCCCGCGAAGGCAAGCTGAACCCGGTGATCGGCCGCGATATGGAGATCACCCGCGTGATGCAGATCCTGATCCGCTACACCAAGTCCAATCCGGTGCTGGTGGGCGAGCCGGGCGTGGGCAAAACCAGCGTGGTGGAGGGTCTGGCCCAGCGCATCGTGGCCGGGAATGTGCCGGAGATGCTGCTGAACAAGCGCGTCATCTCCCTGGACATCAGCTCCATGGTGGCGGGCACGAAGTACCGCGGCGAGTTTGAGGAACGCCTCAAGAGCACCCTGGCTGAGATCCGCCAGTGCGGAGATGTGATTCTTTTTGTGGACGAGATGCACACGCTCATCGGCGCGGGCAGCGCGGAGGGCACGCTGGATGCAGCCAACATCCTCAAGCCCTCCCTGGCCAGGGGCGAGGTGCAGTGCATCGGTGCGACCACCCTGGACGAGTATCGCAAGCACATTGAAAAGGACGCGGCCCTGGAACGGCGCTTCCAGCCGGTGACAGTGGCGGAGCCCACGGGCGAGGAGACCCTGGCGATCCTCCACGGCCTGCGCGGGCGCTACGAAAAGCACCACGCCGTCCGCATCACCGATGACGCGCTGGATTCGGCGGTGCTGCTGGCCAGCCGCTACATCGCCGACCGCTTCCTGCCGGACAAGGCCATCGACCTGATGGACGAGGCCTGCTCCCGCGTGCGGATCGAGGCCTTCACCGCGTCCCCTGATCTGCGGGCGAAGGAGGCGGAGCTGCAGGTGCTGCAGGAAAAGAAGAAGAACGCCGCCGACCGCCAGGACTTCGAGGAGGCCGGTGCGCTGCGCGACCAGGCCCGCGAGCTGGAGGCAGAGATCGAGCGCATGCGGGCGGACTGGTGCGAGAAGAAGTCCGGCCTGCTGGGCGAGGTCACGAGCGAGGATGTGGCCTCCGTGGTGTCCGGCTGGACGGGCATTCCGGTGACGAAGATGACCCAGAGCGAGGTGGAGCGCCTGATGCACCTGGAGGAGGTGCTGCATGAGCGCGTGATCGGGCAGGACGAGGCCATCGGGGCCATCGCCCGGGCCATCCGCCGTGCACGGGCGGGCCTGAAGGACCCCAGGCGGCCCATCGGCTCCTTCGTGTTCCTGGGCCCCACGGGCGTGGGCAAGACGGAGCTGTGCCGCGCGCTGGGCGAGGCCATGTTTGGTGATGAGAACGCGGTGATCCGCATCGATATGTCCGAGTATATGGAGAAGCACGCCGTTTCCCGCATGATCGGCTCGCCTCCGGGCTATGTGGGCCACGAGGAGGGCGGTCAGCTGACGGAGGCAGTCCGCCGCAGGCCCTACGCCGTGGTGCTGCTGGACGAGGTGGAAAAGGCGCACCCGGATGTGTTCAACGTGCTGCTGCAGCTGCTGGAGGATGGCCGCCTGACGGACTCCACCGGCCGCGTGGTGTCCTTCAAGAACACCATCATCGTCATGACCTCCAACGCTGGCGCCCATGAAATGATGAGCACCCGCAGCATGGGCTTCGGCGCCCAGCGGGCCAGCGAGTCCGGCAGCTATGAGACCCTGCGCGACGCGGTGATGAAGGCTGTGAAGGATGTGTTCCGGCCTGAGTTCATCAACCGTGTGGACGAGATGATCGTGTTCCATGCCCTGACGGAGGACAACACCCGCGCCATTGCCGGGCTGATGCTGCGCCAGGTGGCCGTGCGCCTGAAGGAACGCGCCATCCACCTGACCTGGGATGGCCAGGTGGAGGAGAAGCTGGCCCGCGAGGGCTACGACGTGAAGTTCGGCGCGCGCCCCCTGCGCCGGATGATCCAGCGCACCGTGGAGGACGTGCTCTCCGAGGAGCTGCTGGGCGGCAGCATCGCCCTGGGCGATATGGTGCACCTGGTGGTGGAGGAGGGCCGCATCGCCGTGCGTAAGCCGGACAAGGCTCAGGAGGAGGCGGACCTCCCTGCCCAGGAGGATGCGCCCCGGAAGCCGCGCACCCGAAAGGCAAAGAAGCCCGACGCACAGGAAGCTCCCGCGCCGGAGGCTGCCCCTGCCA
>JBGVOA010000398.1:0-23914 GCA_045126095.1 Christensenellales bacterium
AAGACCGGCACACTGACCCGCGGCGTGTTCACTGTGACGGAGGTCAGCCCCGTTGGCATGAACCGCGAGGCGCTGCTCGAATTTGCCGCCCACGCGGAGTGCTTCAGCGACCACCCCATCAGCCAGTCTCTGCGCAGCGCGTGGGGAAAGGCTGTGGATAACGCCCGCGTGGCGGACGCGGAGGAGATCGCGGGCCACGGCGTATATGCCCTGGTGGACGGCAGGCCGGTGCTGGCCGGCAACGCGCGCCTGATGGCGCAGCGGGGGATCGAAGCGACGAAGGTCGCGGCTGCGGGCACGGTGGTGCATGTGGCGGCAGACGGCGCGTATGCGGGTTATATCGTCATCAGCGACGTGCTGAAGGAGGGCGCGGCCCAGGCCATGGCTGACCTCAAGGTGGCCGGAGCGAAGCGTCTCGTCATGCTCACCGGCGACCGTGACGCCGTGGCGGCGGACGTAGCTGCGCAGGTGGGGCTGACGGACTACCGTGCGGAGTTGCTGCCCGATGGCAAGGTGCGCGAAATGGAAGTGCTGCTGGGCGAAAAGCACAAAGTGGCCTTCGTGGGCGACGGCATCAACGATGCGCCGGTGCTGCGCCGGGCTGACCTGGGCGTGGCCATGGGCGGCATGGGCAGCGATGCAGCCATCGAGGCGGCAGACGTGGTGCTCATGGACGACAACGTCGGCAAGGTGGCCGTCGCGATGCGCATCGCCCGGCGGACGATGGCCATTGCGCGGCAGAACATCATTTTCGCCCTGGGCGTGAAGCTGCTGGTGATGGCGCTGGGCGTCATCGGCATTGCCAACATGTGGCTGGCGGTGTTCGCCGATGTGGGCGTGGCGATGCTGGCGATCCTCAATGCCATGCGGGCGATGAAAGCCGAATAAGTGTGATTGATCCGGGTCGGGGGCGTGCCTCCCGGCCCCTCTTTTTGTCGCCCGGAGGGAGGTTTTGGCCGGGCTGATTAACCCGTCCGCCGCCGTGCCATACTCAGTACATCACCAATCAGGAGGTGTACGGACATGGCATACGGCAAGGTGGAAATCTGCGGCGTGGATACCTCAAAGCTGCCCGTGCTTTCGGCGGAGCGGATGCGGGAGCTGTTCCCGCTGGTGCATGCGGGCGACAAGGCGGCCCGGGACGAGTTCATTCAGGGGAATTTGCGGCTGGTGCTGTCCGTCCTGCAGCGCTTTGCCTCCCGGGGCGAGAACGCGGACGACCTCTTTCAGGTCGGCTGCATCGGGCTGATGAAGGCGCTGGACAACTTCGACGTGAGCCAGAACGTGCGCTTCTCCACCTACGCGGTGCCGATGATCATCGGCGAAATCCGCCGGTACCTGCGCGACAACAACGCCATCCGCGTCAGCCGCTCCATGCGCGACACGGCCTACAAATCCCTCCAGGCCCGCGACCGCCTGCAGAATGAGCATGGCCGCGAGCCCACCATCGCCGAGATCGCGGCGGAGATGCATCTGCCTGAGGAGGACGTGGTCTTTGCCCTGGAGGCCATCCAGGATCCCGTCAGCCTCTTTGAGCCCGTCTACAACGACGGCGGCGACGCGCTCTATATCATGGATCAGGTGCGGGATGAAACGGAAAAGGTCGACCGCTGGGTGGAGGACATCGCCATCCGCGAGGGCCTGAACCGCCTCAATGAGCGCGAAAAAAAGATCCTCCACCTGCGCTTCTTCGAGGGAAGGACGCAGATGGAGGTGGCAGGGGAGATCGGCATCTCCCAGGCGCAGGTCAGCCGACTGGAAAAGAACGCGCTGATGCACATGCGCCGCAACATTCAGGCCGCGCCGTGACCTCAGGCCTTTTGCGGACGCATCAGCAGGGTGAAGATGAGCATCGTCACCGGGAACACGAGGGCGAAGAGCAGTCCGTCCTGCAGGGAGCCGCCCAGGGCTCCGGAGGCCATGCCCACCACGGTGGGCCCGCCGGAGCAGCCCAGGTCGCCGCCCAGGGCCAGGAGCGCAAACATGGCCGTTCCGCCGCCGGGCAGGGCCGCCGAGGCGGTCGAAAATGTCCCCGGCCAGAAGATGCCCACCGAGAAGCCGCAGGCCGCGCAGCCCAGCAGCGCCAGCAGCGGGCTTCCGCTGAGCGCCGAGAGCAGGTAGCAGGCGATGCACATCACGCAGCTGCCCGCCATGAAGGAGCGCAGGGGGATCTTCGCCTCAAACTTTCCGTAGAGCGCGCGGGCCGTGCCCATGAGGACGGCGAAGGCGCAGGGTCCGGCCAGGTCGCCCAGGGTCTTGGGCACGCCCAGGCCCTTCTGGGCAAAGGCGCTGGCCCACTGGCTCATGGCCTGCTCCGAGGCGCCGGCGCACACCATCATCACCATCAGCAGCCAGAAAACGCGGCTGCGGAGGAGTCCGCCGATGGACATTTGCTGCGTTTCACCGCTAACGATGGGCGCGATGGGCACCAGCAGGAAGTAAAGCACGTTGAAGAGCGGAACGAGCGCCCACAGACAGGCCATCACCCGCCAGGCGCTGATGCCGAAAAGGGCAAAGAAGGCGGTGGACGCCACCACCAGGAACACATGGCCCCAGCAGTAGAAGGAATGCAGCAGGCTCATGGCAGCGGCCTTGCGCTCGGAGGGGCAGGCCTCGACGATGGGGCTGATGAGCACCTCGATGATGCCGCCGCCGATGGCGTACAGCACCACCGCGGTCATGATGCCTGCAAAGGGCGGCATCACACTGGGCAGCACCGCCAGGCCGACCAGTCCTGCGGCGGAAAAGACATGCGCCGCCACGATGCAGGGCCGGTAGCCGATTTTGTCCACCACGCGGGCGGAAATCGCGTCCACCGCCAGCTGCACGGCGAAGTTCACCGTGGTGATGAGGGTGATCTTCTCCATCGTCAGGTGGAATTCGTCGATGAAGGTCAGGAACAGCAGCGGCGCAAAGTTGTTGACGATGGCCTGGGTGATGTAGCCCAGGTAGCTGGCGTAGATCGTGTGATTGTAGCTTTTGCGGATGGCGGACAGCATGGCGGATTCCTCCGGTTGACATTTTCGCTGCCCATGATAGCACATTTGCTATGGTTTGGGAAGGGGCGAATGAAAAAGCGCCCCCGCGAGGGCGGAGGCGATGGAGTACGGTCAGGGGATGAAATGCCAGCTGTCTGTGCCCGTGGGAAGGTCGGTCTCGGGGTCGAGGGGAAGCTCCCAGGTGTCGCCGAACTCGGTGGTCAGCAGCAGATGCGCGTCATAGGCCAGCCATGTGCCGCGCGTCATCAGGTAAGAGGTGTCCTCAATGGTCATGTACGCGGAGCCTTCAGGCAGCTCGGGGTGCGTGTCACCGATAAAGTAGTAGTGCAGCATGAAACGGTTGTCATCAAGGAGCATCAGGCTGAAATGTCCGGTGTAGCCCGGAGAAGCGAAGCGCAGCCCCTGGAAGTCAATATCAATGCAGGGATACTAGCGCAGACCATCGCTGAAGGTGATGAAACGCTCATTCGGGCTGATGGCTGTAGCGTAGGTGCAGGTCAGGACGAAGCCATCACTGCTTTCAAGGGTCAGTGTGTCGCCCTCCAGACGGCAGATACCCTCGGACGTCATCCCTTCGCTGATCAGGCGGTACTGCCCGTTGTACATGATATACAGCATTGTCGCGCACAGCGTATCCTCTGCAGAGGTTTCCCAGCGTCCGGCAAGTCCGGTAGGGATGGTGCCTTCAGCCCGTGCGGCGAGGGGGCAGAGCAGGGCCAAAAGCAGAAGCAGTGCAGTGAATCGGCGCATGGCATGTTCCTCCTTGCGGTTTCTTTGGTTTTATGATATCATGGTCTCCCCAAAAAACAAGGGCTGGCGCGGAATTGTTACATATGTAAATCAGCATGCCCCGGCCCGCAGCATCTCCCCGTGGAGCCTTTGCAGGATGCGCTTTTCCAGGCGGCTGATGTAGCTTTGCGAGATGCCCATCACGTCGGCGACCTCCTTCTGGGTCATTTCCTCCCGTCCGCCCAGGCCGAAGCGCAGGGACATGATCTGCTTTTCGCGGGGGCCCAGGCGGGAGAGGGCCTGAAAGAGCATGGCTTTTTCTGCGTCGTCCTCGATGCCGCGGGAGACGGTGTCGGGCTCGGTGCCCAGCACGTCCGAGAGCAGCAGCTCGTTGCCGTCCCAGTCGGTTTTCAGCGGCTCGTCGATGGAAACCTCCATGCGGGTGCGGCTGTGGCGGCGCAGGAACATGAGCACCTCATTCTCGATGCAGCGGCTGGCGTAGGTGGCCAGCTTGATCTTTTTTGTGGGGTCGAAGGTGTTGACGGCCTTGATCAGCCCGATGGTGCCGATGGAGATGAGATCCTCCAGCATCACGCCGGTGTTGTCAAACTTGCGGGCGATGAAGACCACCAGGCGCAGGTTGCGCTCGATCAGGGTGCGGCGGATGGAGCCGTCGTCGGTGGCCAGGTGGGTCAGCAGGGCGCGCTCCTCCTCGGCCGTCAGCGGGGCCGGAAGCGGCTCAGGGCCGCCGATGTAGTACAGCTCGCGGGTGGTCAGGGAGGACACGAGGTCGGTCAGCTTCTGCCTTGCAAGGGAATAGAGTTGGAAGGGTGTGGACATGGTTTCAGCCTCCTGTTTGTTGTGATAGGGCCTGGCGGGGCAGGTCGTCGGGGGCGGAGATCAAAGCGGCGGGCAGCAGGGCCTGGAACCCCTCATATCCGCAGGGGGACAGGCCGATCACCGCGCTGACGCTGCGCCACGCGCCCTCCTGGCGGATGCGGATGCTGTCCGCCCTGAGGATGGTCATCAGCGCCGTGCCGGACACGGTGCGTACGCGCATCAGCCGCATGCCGGGCAGGAGCGCGCCCTCCCGGGGCAGCGTCATGAGCTTTGCGGCGGCCTTGCGGCTGATGACGATTACCGGCAGCCCGGTGACGCTGTCGCGCAGGAGATTGCCGGTGTCTACCAGGGCGGTGAAGGCGGCGCTGCGCAGCCCCATGCGGATCTCCACCCCGGATATGCGGGGGAAGGGGGCGGCGCGGGTGAAGGCGCGGCAGACAAGGAGCGTCATGGCGCAGGCGGCGGACAAAAGCAGCGTTCCCGGCAGCCCCAAGGGGGAAAAAAGGCGCATCAACCCCGTGAAGCCCACGGGAAGCAGAAGCCCCATGAGCGCGATGCGGGGCTTCAGGCGCAATGGCGCATCCGGGAAGACGGCCAGGGGCGCGCAGCCTGCCAGCGGCACGAGCAGCAGCCGCAGCAGGGTCGGCAGCGCGGGCGCGGCCATCGCCAGTATCGCCATGAGCGCCGAAAGAGGGAGCGTCCGCCAGGGCCGGGGCCGGTTCATGCCCGCGCACAGCCCGGCGGCCCAGAGAAAGCACGCGCTCGTCAGCAGCTGTTGAAGGAGATAGAGCCAGGCGCTTACCCGCATGCACGTCCCTCCGTGTGGGTGGTTTACATGGCTATGATACAGAATGCGGCGCGGGGTGCGCGTCGAACGAGGGTGCGAGAAAAGTCGCCTTGCGTCGGCAGGGGGATGGAGGTGCAGAGGATGAAGGTCGGGCCCTACGAGGTGCAGGTGACGGCGCGGCGCGGCTGCCGCAGGCTGATCCTGCGATACAGGAAGCAGGAGGGCGTGCTCACGCTGACGGTGCCGCCGGGTACAACGCAGCGGGAGGCGCAGGCCTTTCTGGACAGGAACATCGAATGGATCAGGTGGACAGCGGGTCAGCCGGAGCAATGGAAGCCCGCCTATGCCCAGGGGGAGCGCCACTGGTGCCTGGGCCGCCTGGTGACTCTGGGGATGGACGTGCCCTGCGGGGAAGCTGCTTTCCGCAGCTGGCGCAATCAGCAGCTGCTGGCCGTTTTGAGGCCCCTGCTGACGACGTGGACTGCGCGCCTGAACGTCCGCGTGACCCATGTGACCCTGCGGGAGATGAGCAGCCGCTGGGGCTCCTGCCGGGCGGCAACGGGCCGGCTGACATTCAACACCCGCCTGGGGCTGTATGAGCCTGCGCTGATTGAGGAGACGGTGGTGCACGAACTGTGCCACTTCTTCCACCAGGACCACTCCGCCGCCTTCTACGCGGAAATGACCAGGTGGCTGCCGGACTGGCGCGCCCGCAAGAAGCGCCGGGATGCGACAGATGTGCGGCCTCTTCCGCCTGCTGGCGGGGCACGCTGATCCCTCCGCCGTCATAGGCTGAAGGGGAGGAATGTATGCGGTATACAACCGCGATTCCCCCTTGACATCCCGGACGGAGTGTGACATCATGAAAAGAGGAGATATATACCGCGCGAACCTTGACCCCGTGGTTGGCAGCGAGCAGGGCGGCGTGCGGCCGGTGGTCATCATCCAGAACGATACGGGCAACCTGTATTCGCCCACGGTGATCGTGGCAGCGGTGACAACGAGGAATAAAAAGGCCTTCCTGCCGGTGCATGTGCACATCACGGCGGAGGAAAGCGGCCTTGCCCGGGACTCCGTGGTGCTGCTGGAGCAGCTGCGGACGCTGGAAAAAACCCGCCTCACGCGCTACCTGGGCACCCTGGGAGAGGCCGCGATGCGGCGCATTGACCGTGCGCTGGAAACGAGCCTGGGCACTGCGCGTGGTCAGGATGGAGGTAAAGAAGATGCAGAGTATGAAGCAGCATGTGTTCAGCATTGCAAAGCGTGAACAGCTGATAGCGTGGCTCCAGATCGTGCTGGGCTGCGTGATCGGCGCGGCGGCGTATCCCATGTTCCTGGAGCCGTGCAACATCGCTCCCGGCGGACTCTCCGGCGTGGCGATGATCATCGGCAGCTTCACCGGGTGGCCGGTGGGCGTTACATCCCTGGTGCTGAACATCCCGCTGTTTATCGTGGGCTACCGCAGCATGGGGCGCGTGTTCGCCTTCCGCAGCCTGGTGGCGACGGTCCTGTTCTCCCTGGCCATCGACGGCCTGAAGCTGCTGGGCATGCCCGCCGTGACCCAGGGGCCGGATGCGGCGATGCTGGGCACGATCTTCGGCGGCGTGCTGCTGGGCGTGGGCCTGGGGCTGATCCTGCGCGGCGGCGCGACCACCGGCGGCTCGGATATGGCCGCCCGCGTCGTCCACCGCTATCTGCCCTTCCTGTCCGTGGGCATGTTCGTTTTCCTGATTGACTGCGTGGTGGTCGTTGCGGCGGCTTTCTGCTTCGATGTGATGAGCGCCCTTTATGCCCTCATCTGCATCTTCCTCAACGGCAAGGTCATCGACGTGGTGATGCTGGGCCTGTCGAAGAACAAGGCCTGCTTTGTGATGACCAGCGCCTGGGAGAAGGTCAACGAGCGGGTGCTGCATGAGATGGATCGCGGTGTGACGCTGCTGGAGGCCACCGGCGGCTACACGGGCAACAAGCGTCCGGTGGTGCTGTGCGTGCTGCCCCCGCAGGAGGTGGCGCGCCTCAAGTCCATCGTGCGCGAGGAGGACGAAAAGGCCTTTATGTTCATCACCGAGTCCCACGAGGCCCTGGGCGAGGGTTTCTCCCGCCTGATGGCGGACTGATGCGTCCAAGGCAGCCATTCCACGGGATGGCTGCTTTTTTCGTGCAATTTGGGGGATTTGTGCAGCGAATTTGACATGACCCCTCTTGAATGTTGCAGCAAACTGTGATATAATCGTTTCGTCCCTGATTTTCTGCCTGCGAGGCAGGCGAACGAAAAAGGAGGAACCTCAAATGAAGAAGATCCTTGCGATGCTTCTGGCCATGGCGATGCTGCTGGGCTGCACTGCCTTTGCTGACGCCGTGAACCCCGACGACATCCCGGACACCGTCACCTCTGCGGACGGCAAGTACGAGATCGCCTTTGTCACCGACGTGGGCCAGCTGAAGGACAAGTCCTTCAACCAGGGCACCTGGAACGGCGTGAAGTCCTACGCTCATGCCAATGGCCTGACCTACAAGTACTATCAGCCCGCCAACGGCAACGAGGCGACTGATGATGACCGTTACGACGCCATGAAGGCTGCTGCCGAGGGCGGCGCCAAGGTCGTTGTGGCTGCCGGCTTCATGCAGGGCACCGCGCTGACCCGTGCGGCCATCGAGTTCCCCGCTGTCAACTTCGTGTTCATCGACGGCTGGACGCTGTCTGACGCCGAGGGCAACGTGCTGCCCAACGTGGCTGCCATCTCCTTCAAGGAGGAGCAGGCGGGCTACCTGGCTGGCTACGCCATCGTCCGTGACGGCTTCACCAAGATCGGCTTCTCCGGCGGCGGCGGCGGCACCAACGCTGCTTGCGACCGCTACGGCTACGGCTTCGCCCAGGGCGCTCAGGCTGCTGCGGCTGAGCTGGGCGTGCAGGTTGAGCTGCGCTACTCCTGGCAGTACGGCGCTTCCTTCTCCGCTTCCTCCGAGCTGCAGACCATGATCGCTGGCTGGTACCAGTCCGGCACCGAGATCGTCTTCGCCTGCGGCGGCTCCATGTTCCAGTCCATCGTGGCTGCGGCTGCGGCTGCGGACGCTTACGTTGTGGGCGTTGACGTGGACCAGTCCTTCGAGTCCGAGACTGTCGTGACCTCCGCCCTGAAGGGCATCTCCGAGGCCGCGCAGCTGTCCATCGCTTCCAACTACGATGGCACCTGGGCCGAGAACTACGGCGGCAAGCAGACCGTGCTGGGCGCCAACGAGAACGCTGTGGGCCTGCCCACCGAGACCTGGTCTCTGGAAGTGTTCACCGTGGCTGAGTACGAGGCTCTGATGAACGCGCTGAAGGACGGCAGCCTGGTTGTGGCCGCTGATGACCTGCAGTCTGACGCCATCACCACCGTTGACTTTGCCAACGTGACCGTGATCTACGAGTAATCCTGTACCTGACGGGGGAGGGCTTCGGCCCTCTCCTGTTTTTTTGTGGGATTTGGGACAATCGCTTGCTTTTTTGACATGAAACATATATAATTGAAGGAAGAATAGCGGTTTTGCGGGCAGAAGCGTTTTTGTTCCGCTGTATGCTGCGAGAAAGGGAGGTGGCAGCATGGATAACAACACCCCTGAGTTTGTTATCGAGATGCTCCACATAACGAAGGAATTCCCCGGCATCAAGGCCAATGACGATATCACTCTGCAGCTGCGCAAGGGTGAGATCCATGCGCTGCTGGGCGAAAACGGCGCGGGCAAGTCCACGCTGATGAGCGTGCTTTTCGGCCTGTATCAGCCCGACGGGGGCGAAATCCGCAAGGACGGCAAGGCCGTGCAGATCCGCAACCCCAACGATGCAACCGCCCTGCACATCGGCATGGTGCACCAGCACTTCAAGCTCATTGACGTATACACGGTGCTGGACAACATCATCCTGGGCGCGGAGGACACGGTGCTGGGCTTCCTGAGCAAGAAGAAGGCCCGCAGGAAGGTGCAGGAGCTGTCTGACCGGTACGGCCTGAAGGTTGACCTCGATGCGAAGATCGAGGACATCACCGTCGGCATGCAGCAGCGCGTGGAGATCCTCAAGATGCTCTACCGCGATAACGACATCCTCATCTTCGACGAGCCCACCGCCGTGCTGACCCCCCAGGAGATCGACGAGCTGATGAAGATCATGAAGGGGCTGGCGGCCGAGGGCAAGTCCATCCTGTTCATCACCCACAAGCTTAACGAGATCATGGCGGTGGCCGACCGCTGCACCGTGCTGCGCAAGGGCAAGGGCATCGGCACGGTGGACATCTGCCAGACCAATAAGCAGGAGCTCTCCCGCATGATGGTCGGCCGCGACGTGCAGTTGGTGGTGGACAAGAAGCCCGCCAAGCCCGGCAAGCCGATCCTGAAGGTGAAGGATCTGTGCGTCCGCTCCAAGCTGTATCACCGCGATGCGGTCAGGAAGGTCTCCTTCGATGTGCGCGCGGGTGAGATTGTGTGCATCGCCGGCATCGACGGCAACGGCCAGACGGAGCTGGTGCATGGCATCACCGGCCTGGAGAAGCTCTCCGGCGGCCATGTGTATATGTACGACGTGCGCATCCCCGTGCGGGGCGCGACGATGCAGACGCGCAGCCTGCGCGGCATGGTGACGGTGGAGAGCGTGGAAACGACCAAGTCCTCCATCCGCGAGCGCGCGCTGATGGGCTTCGGCCACATCCCGGAGGACCGCCACAAGCACGGCCTGATCCTGGATAACACGCTGGAGCAGAACATGGTGCTGCAGCGCTACTACGATCCGGAGTTCCAGAACCACGGCTTCATCCGCTTCAAGGAAGTCCGCAAATACGCCGAGAAGCTCATCGACCAGTTCGATGTGCGCTCCGGTCAGGGCCCGATCACCACGACCCGCTCCATGTCCGGCGGCAACCAGCAGAAGGCCATCATCGCCCGTGAGATCGACCGCGATCCGCGGCTGCTCATCGCCGTTCAGCCCACCCGCGGCCTGGACGTGGGCGCGATTGAGTACATCCACAGCCAGCTGGTGAAGCAGCGCGACGAGGGCAAGGCGGTGCTGCTGGTGTCCCTGGAATTGGACGAGGTGATGAACCTGTCCGACCGCATCCTGGTGATGTATGAGGGCGAGATTGTGGGCGAGCTGGATCCCAAGCAGACCACGGTGGAGGAGCTGGGCCTGTATATGGCGGGCGCCAAGCGTCAGGGAGAGGAGGCAGCGGTATGAGCAACGAACAGAACAAGGACTTTGCCGCTATGCTGACCGGCTGGCTCCGCAGCGGCTGGAGCGGCTTTTGCAAGGGTGCGGCCTGGCTGTGGAAGAAGATCCGCAGCAGCAAGGCCGTGATGGCGTCGCTGATATCCATCCACATTGGCATGGTGGTCGGTTCCATCATCATTCTCATTTCCGGCCTGACCAGCGAAACGCTGGGGGCCAAGACCGCCTGGGAGGGCATCCAGCTGGTTTTCGCCGGCCTGTTCTCCACCGGTCGAGACGCCTCCGGCGCGCTCACCTTCGGCTTTAATCCCCAGCTGATGGGCAACATGCTCTTCCGCGCCATGCCGCTGATCATGACCGGCCTCTCCGTGGCCCTGGCCCAGAAGACCGGCCTGTTCAACATCGGCGCGCCCGGCCAGTACCTCATGGGTACGGCGGCGACGCTCTTCATTGCCCTTTCCCTCCCCACGGGCACGGGCGAAATGCTGCAGCGCGTGGATCTGTCCTGGGCCAACTACATGGAGGCCATGGGCGTGGTGGGTCAGCAGACCTATCCGGCCTGGCTGGTGTGGACGCTGGCGTTCCTGGGCGGCATGATGGCCGGCGCCATCTGGGGCGCGATCCCCGGCATGCTCAAGGCGCTGCTGAACATCAACGAGGTGCTGGCGTGCATCATGACCAACTGGATCGCCGCCAACATGGTCACCTGGGCCTTTGATATGGCGAACCTCAAGAACGTTGTTGAGAACACCAAGACCGGCTACATCTACAAGACCACCTTCAACGGCGTGCAGACCAGCAAGCTGGGCCTGGACGAGATCTTCCCCGGCAGCCAGGTGAGCGGCGGCATCATCATTGCCATCGTGCTGGCCGTGCTGGTGATGATCCTTCTGAACAAGACCACCTTCGGCTACGAGCTGAAGGCCTGCGGCTCCAACCGCTTTGCCGCGCGTTATGCCGGTATCCATGACAAGCGCAGCATCGTCGTTTCCATGGCCATGGCCGGTGCGCTGGCGGGCGCTGGCGCGGCGCTGTTCTACCTGGCCGGCAACACGGAGTTCTACTGGGAGACCTCCCAGACCCTCCCGGCGGTGGGCTTCAACGGCATCCCCGTGGCCCTGCTGGCTGCCAACAACCCCATTGGTGTGGTCTTCTCCGGCATGTTCATGTCCATGCTGGAGATCTGCGGCCAGAAGCTCAAGGAGATGACGGCCTTCAATGAGTACATCACCGACGTGATCATCGCCGTCATCGTGTACCTGTCCGCCTTTGCGATGATCATCCGCATGCTGCTGAACAAGAAGCCCAGGAAGGAGGCGCTGAAGTGATGGATACCATTCTTGCGATTCTCCAGAGCGACTCGATGGCCTTCCTCATCCGTCAGACGCTGCTCTTCTCCGTTCCGCTGATGATCGTGGCGCTGGCCGGCGTGTTCTCCGAGCGCAGCGGCGTGATCAACCTGGCCCTGGAGGGCATTATGATCTTCGGCGCCTTTGTGGGCGTGCTGTTTGTCAGCTCCGTGGAGAGCGTGCCGTGGTTCAAGGAGGCCTATGACGGCCTGAAGGCGATGGCGACCATCAAGCCGGACGCCCGCGAGGCAGGCTACACCGCCGAGCTGCTGGGTCACCTGACGCGCACGCAGGGCTTCGCGCTGCTGACGATGCTGGTGACGGCCCTGACCTGCGCTGCCTTTGCGATGCTGCTGGCCTTCGCGGCCATCCACCTGCGCGCGGATCAGACCATTGCCGGTACGGCCCTGAACCTGCTGGCCCCGGCGCTGGTGCTCTTCTTCGTCCGCCTGATTGCCAACCAGAACACCATGAACATTGCGGGCGAGGGCCCGAGCTGGTTCATGCTCAAGGAAAGCTACTTCGGCTTTGGCGTGAAGCTTACCCGCACCGTCAAGACGGACTCCATGGGCTTCCTTGGCCAGGCCTTCGTCAACCAGGTCTACCCGATGACCTACTTCTGCATCATCCTGTTCATCGTGATGGCCATCTTCATGTACAAGACGCGCTTCGGTCTGCGCCTGCGTGCCTGCGGTGAGAATCCGCAAGCCGCGGACAGCTTGGGCATCAACGTGTACAAGATGCGCTATGCGGGCGTGGGCATTTCCGGCGCGCTGGCGGGCATCGGCGGCTTCCTGTATGCCACCACCACCATGAACTGCTCCTCCAACGGCGATGTGGCGGGCTTCGGTTTCCTGGCCCTGGCGGTTATGATCTTCGGCAACTGGAAGCCGGGCAACATCGCCCTGGCCTCCCTGCTCTTCGGCCTGCTCAAGTGCATCTCTGCCTCCTACGGCACGCTGGACTTTGACAGCAACAAGGTGTACGAGCTGGCGGAGCTGGGCATCAGCAAGTATGTGTACAAGCTCATGCCCTACGTCATCACGCTGGTTGTGCTGGCCTTCACTTCTAAGCGCTCCCGTGCCCCCAAGGCGGAGGGCATCCCTTATGACAAGAGCGTCCGGTAAAGGGCGCTTATCCGGGCGGACGGCTGCAACGGTCGTCCGCCCTTTTGCAAAGGAGAATCAGCCATGGCCTGCTGGATCTGGTATTTCGGCGATCTTGAACTGTACCACAACTGCCGGATGCACATGCGCCGCGCGGAGTACGATTACCACTTTCCGCCCTTCTGGCGGCTGGATGACGCGCATAAGAACGTTGTGTTCCGCAAGGAATTCACGCTGGATGCGCCGGGCACGATCCGCGCCTGGGCTAATGGGCGCGGCATGCTGGAGGTGGACTGGAAGCGGCATCCCTTTGACGGCGCGGAGATCGCCCTTGCGGCGGGCCGCCATGTGATCGAAGCCAAGCTGATGAGCGAGGACGTGCCGCTGCTGTTCGTCTCCGGCGCCGTGGAGACCGACGAAACCTGGGACGTGACCTGCTACGACGGCAAGTGGGTCAAGGCCGGGGCGAACTGGTACTTCCGCGTGCCGGACAAGTGCCCGGTGGTGTTCCCCTTCGCGTATGAGCCGCTGACGGCTGTGTCCGCCGAAAAGGCGGAGGGCGGCGTGCTCTACGACTATGGCCGGGAAACCTTCGGCGTGCTGACGCTGGCGGACGCGGAGGAGGAGACCCTCCTGCGCTGCGGCGAATCCCGTGAGGAGGCGCTGAGCAGCGAGGCCATATTGCAGGCGCGCATTCCTGTGGGCGGCGACAGGCGGCTGACGGCCCGGGCCTTCCGGTATGTGTGGGTCAGCCGGGAGGTGGCCCTGTCCGCCGAGGCGGAGCTGCTGCCGGTGCGCAAGCGCGGCGCCTTCTCCTGCAGCGACGTGCGGCTCAGCCGCATCTGGGATGTGGCCCAGCACACCTTCCACCTGTGCAGCCGCGAGGTCTTCCTCGATGGCATCAAGCGCGACCGCTGGGTGTGGTCCGGCGATGCGTACCAGAGCTACCTCATCAACCGCTACTGCTTCCACGACCGCGAGCTGATGCGCCGCACCATCATTGCCCTGCGCGGCCGCGACCCGGTGCCCAGCCACATCAACACCATCCTCGACTACTCCTTCTACTGGATCATGTCCCTGGAGGAGTACCGGCTGATGGTCGGCGACGACGGCTTTGTGCAGCGCCTCTGGCCCCAGGCCGTCAGCCTGATGGACTACTGCCTCCAGCGCCGCGACGGGAACGGCTTTGCCGTCAACGAAGGCAACGGCTGGATCTTCATCGACTGGGCGGACATGGACAAGGAGTACGCCCTGTGCGCCGAGCAGATGCTGCTGCGCCGTGCGCTGGAATCCATGGCCCGCCTGTCCGCCCTGATGGGGGAGGACGGCAGCCGCTACCAGCGGGAGGCCGACGCGCTGGCCCGGAAGATCGACGAGTACTTCTGGGACGAGGAGAAGGGCGCGTACATCGACAGCTTTGCCAGCGGACGGCGCAATGTCACCCGGCATGCGAACATCTTCGCGCTGCTCTTCGGCTACGCGGGGGAGAAGCGGGAGCGCATCCTGCAAAACGTGCTGCTGAACGACGCGGTACCTGCCATCCGCACGCCCTATTTCAAGTTCTACGAGCTGGACGCGCTGTGCCAGGCGGGCATGCAGCAGGAGGTGCTTGAACGCATCCGGGGCTACTGGGGCCCGATGCTCGACGGCGGCGCCACCACCATCTGGGAGGAGTACAGCCCGGAGGAGCCCATGGAGGCCCAGTACGGCATGTACGGCGATAAGTTCGGCAAGAGCCTCTGCCACGCCTGGGGCGCCAGCCCGATCTACCTGCTGGGCCGCTGGTTCCTGGGCGTTGCGCCCACCAGCCCCGGCTACGCCACCTTTGAGGTGCGCCCGGAGGCCGCGGGACTGGACTGGTTCGAGGGCAACGCGCCCATCGGCCCCTGGCTGGGCGAGGTACATGTGCGCGTCCAGGGCGACGTCTGCACGGCCTGCGCCACGGTGGACGGCGGCACGCTCCACTGGCGCGGGAAGGCGTATAAGCTGGAGAAGAAGGTCGTCCTCCGGGTGGGCGGAGAGGACTGAAACTGGCCGCATGTCACATTCCGCCGTCCCTTTGCCAGATTCGACAAAGACGAAACGAATTCAGAAAAATCCTCAAAAACGTTCGGGAAATCCCTTGACAGTCGAAATCGTTTACGGTAAAATGACTCTGTAATGTTTTCTTGGCGGGCCTGATCAGCCTGCCCGGACGGAGGTTACAGAGGGGGTTGCGCCATGTCCTTTCAGATGACGTGCTTTCATTCCGGGGACAAGTGTACCCTCCGACACAACAGGATAGCCCTATACAGGAGCGCGGCATGATTGTATCCAGCCGTGCTCTTTTTCGTGGGATACGCATTTGAACCGACTGACCAGGAGGAAAAACATGAAGAAGGTTGCCATCATCATGGGCAGCGACAGCGATCTGCCCGTCCTCAAGCCTGCCTTTGAGCAGCTGAAGAAGCTCGATATCCCCTTTGAGGCCCATGTGTACAGCGCCCACCGCACCCCTGTGGAGGCGGCGGCCTTCGCCAAGTCCGCCCGTGAAAACGGCTTTGGCGTGATGATCTGCGCGGCGGGCAAGGCGGCCCATCTGGCGGGCGCCTTTGCGGCCCAGACCACCCTGCCGGTGATCGGCATCCCGGTCAAGTCCTCCACGCTGGACGGCCTGGATGCCCTGCTTTCCACCGTGCAGATGCCCGCCGGTATGCCCGTGGCCACCGTGGCCATCGACGGCAGCGCCAATGCGGCCCTGCTGGCGGCCCAGATCCTCGCGGTGGAGGACGCGGCCCTGGCCGAGAAGCTCAACGCCATGCGCCAGGCTCAGCATGACGCGGTCATCGCCAAGGATGCGGCGCTGACGATCGAGTAAGCAAAAACACGAACATTCCGCCCGATGCGGCTGGAGAAATGTTCGCCAGTCAACTTCGCAGCATTGCGAGAAAGAGTGAATAAAGCATGAAAAACAAGCTTTGGCTTGAAGCCGAGGAGCTCCATGAGGAGATGGACAAGCCCCACGATGAGTGCGGCGTGTTCGGCATTTACCTGAAGGAGGGCACGGGCGTTGTGGGCCCGACCTACCACGCGCTGTACGCCCTGCAGCACCGCGGCCAGGACAGCTGCGGCATCTGCGTCAATACCGACGGCGTGATGAAGAAGTACCGCGAGAACGGCATGGTGACGGAGGTCTTCACCCGCGATATGCTGGAAAAGATCACCGAGGGCAACATCGCCATCGGCCACTGCCGTTACGCCCCGGCGGACATGAAGAGCCGCTCCAATGCCCAGCCGCTGCTGATCAACCACCAGAAGGGCTCCATGGCCCTGGCCTGCAACGGCTCCCTGACCAATGCCGCTGAGCTGCGCGACGAGCTGGAGGCGGGCGGCGCGATCTTCCATTCCACCGCGGACACGGAGGTCATCGCCTACATCATCATCCAGGAGCGCCTCAAGTGCGGCTCCATTGAGGAAGCTGTCTTCAACGCCATGAAGAAGATCAAGGGCGCGTACTCCATGGTGGTCATGAGCCCCACCAAGCTCATCGCCGCCCGCGATCCCCACGGCTTCCGCCCGCTGTGCATGGGCCACAGGGGGGAGGACCTCGTGTTTGCCTCCGAGTCCTGCGCGCTGGACAGCGTGGGCGCGACCTTTGACCGCGATATCGCTGCGGGCGAGGTGGTCGTGGTCAGCAAGGATGGCGTGGACTCCATGCAGATG
This sequence comes from Christensenellales bacterium, assembly GCA_045126095.1. Taxonomy (GTDB): domain Bacteria; phylum Bacillota; class Clostridia; order Christensenellales; family Aristaeellaceae; genus UBA11524. Next base: position 16,707 of record JBGVOA010000398.1, read on the forward strand.
GAGAACGCCTGCCACGATGGCCTGTGCGTGTTTGAGTTTGTGTACACCGCCCGCCCGGACTCCGTGGTGGACGGCTCCTCCGTGCACGAGGCCCGCAAGCGCGCCGGTGCGTTCCTGGCCCTGGAGCATCCGGTGCAGGCGGACGTGGTCATCGGCGTGCCGGATTCCGGCCTGGATGCAGCCCTGGGCTATGCCCAGCAGAGCGGCATTCCCTACGGCATCGGCTTCCTGAAGAACAAGTATGTCGGCCGTACCTTCATCCTGCCCGACCAGAAGGAAAGGCAGAACATGGTGCGCATCAAGCTCAACGCCATCCGCTCCACCGTGGAGGGCAAGCGCGTGGTGATGGTGGACGACTCCATCGTCCGCGGCACCACCATGGCGCATATCGTGAACCTGCTGCGGGAGGCCGGCGCGAAGGAAGTGCACGTCCGCCTGTCCTCTCCGCCCTTCACCAACGTGTGCTACTTCGGCACCGACGTTTCCAAGCGGGAGACGCTCATTGCCGCCACCCACACGGTGGAGGAGATCTGCCAGATCATCGGTGCGGACTCCATCGGCTACCTGCCCCTGGAGGCCTGCGACAAGATTGCTGCGGGCAGCAAGTGCAAGTTCTGCAAGGGCTGCTTCACCGGCGAGTACCCCATTGCCCCCCCGGCACGCAAGCACATCAACAAGTACGATCAGCCCCTGACGATTGAGAAGAAATAAAGGAGAATCACCATGAAGAGCGAGAGCGCATCCTACAAGGCAGCCGGTGTGGACATCGTTGCCGGTTACAAGTCTGTTGAACTGATGAAGAAGCACGTTGCCCGCACCAAGACCGAGGGCTGCGTGGACGACATCGGCGGCTTCGGCGGCTGCTTCGGCCTGAATACCGCTGGCATGCAGGAGCCTGTGCTGGTCTCCGGTACCGACGGCGTGGGCACCAAGCTGAAGGTCGCCATGCTGCTGGACAAGCACGACACCATCGGCATCGATGCCGTCGCCATGTGCGTCAACGACGTCATCTGCTGCGGCGCCAAGCCCCTGTTCTTCCTGGATTACATCGCCTGCGGCAAGAACATCCCCGAAAAGATTGCGGACATCGTCGGCGGCGTGGCCGAGGGCTGCGTGCAGTCCGGCTGTGCCCTGATCGGCGGCGAGACCGCTGAGCATCCCGGCATGATGCCCGAGGACGATTACGACCTGGCGGGCTTCACCGTCGGTATCGTGGACAAGGCGAAGATCATTGATCCCAGCACCATGAAGGCTGGTGACGTGATCATCGCCCTGCCCTCCACCGGCGTGCATTCCAACGGCTTCTCCCTGGTCCGCAAGGTGTTCGGTCTGACCGACGGCGCCCAGGACAAGACCTACCCGGAGCTGGACAAGACCCTGTTCGAGACCCTGCTGACTCCCACCCGCATCTACGTCAAGTCCGTGCTGGCCCTGCTGAAGGAAGTGCAGCCCAAGGGCATCTGCCACATCACCGGCGGCGGCTTCTACGAGAACATCCCGCGCGCCCTGCCCGAGGGCCTGTGCGCGAAGATCAAGCGCAGCGACGTGCGCGTGCTGCCCATCTTCGATATCATCGCCCGCGAAGGCAACGTCCCCGAGCGCGACATGTTCAACACCTACAACATGGGCGTTGGCATGACCATCACCGTTGATCCCGCCGATGTGGAGAAGGCCATCGAAATTCTCCGTGCCAACGGCGAGGACGCCTACGTCCTGGGCGAGGTTGTCGAGGGCGAGAAGGGCGTTGAGCTGTGGTAAGAGTTGCGATCCTGGTGTCCGGCGGCGGCACCAATCTGCAGGCCATCATTGACGCCAAGCAGGCCGGGAAGATCCCCTCTGCGGAGCTGGCCCTGGTGCTGGCCTCCAATGAGAAGGCCTATGCCCTGACTCGTGCGGCCAATGCAGGCATCCCGTCTACCGTCCTGCGCAAGGCGAAAGGGGAGGACGTCACCCTCTACGGCGAGCGCCTCTTGGCGGTCCTGCGCAAGCATGAAATCGACCTGGTGGTGCTGGCAGGCTTCCTGACCATCCTGCCGGAGAACGTCATCCGCGCCTATGATCACCGCATCCTGAACGTGCATCCCAGCCTCATCCCCAGCTTCTGCGGCGACGGCTTCTACGGCCTGCGCGTGCATGAGGCCGCCCTGGAGAAGGGCGTGAAGGTCACCGGCGCGACCATCCACTTCGTCAACGAGATCACCGACGGCGGCGACATCATCGCCCAGAAGGCCGTCGAGGTGCTCTCGGACGACACCCCCGAAACCCTGCAAAAGCGCGTCATGGTCGAGGCCGAATGGGTGCTGCTGCCCCAGGCGGTCGAGACGGTTGCAAAGAGCCTCTAACTCCCTCAGTCAGCCGCAAGCGGCTGCCAGCTCCCTCGGGGAGGGAGCCTTTACGAGGATGGAAGCTGACGCTTCCCTGATTGCTAACAGGAGGTACACATATATGCAGACCTTTGATTTCAACACGCTGCTGAACACCAATACCTATCCCGGCCGCGGCATCTGCCTGGGCATTGACGAGACCGGCGAGAACGCCGTGATCGTGTACTTCATCATGGGCCGCAGCGTCAACAGCCGCAACCGCATCTTCGAGGAGAGCGAGGACGGCATCATCACCAAGGCCTATGACGTGTCCCTGATGACCGATCCCCACCTGATCATCTACGCTCCCGTGCGCGACATGGGCGACGGCCGCGTCATCGTCACCAACGGCGACCAGACCGACACCATCCGCGATTTCCTGAAGGAGGGCTCCACCTTTGAGGCGGCCCTGCGCACCCGTACCTTCGAGGACGACATGCCCAACTGCACCCCCCGCATCTCCGGCATTGTCGAGGTGAAGGACGGCGCGGCGATGTACAAGCTGAGCATCCTGAAGTCCGACGAGCACGACGATTCCTCCGTGCAGCGCTTCTTCTACGAGTACCCCCAGCCCAAGGCGGGCATCGGCCACTTCATCCACACCTACAAGTGCGACGGCAACCCCATCCCCTCCTTCGAGGGCGAGCCTGAGAAGGTCACCCTGAAGGGCGACATCGAGGAGCTGGCGCTGGATGTGTGGGCCAACCTCAACGAGGACAACAAGGTCAGCCTGTACGTCTCCTTCATCAGCCTGAAGGACGGCAGCGCCGATACCATCATCATCAACAAGCACGAGCAGAACCTGCCCGAGGATGAGGACGAGGAGGAGTAAGACCATGACTGAACTGGAGCTGAAGTACGGCTGTAACCCCAATCAGAAGCCTTCCCGCATCTATGTGGAGGGCGCTGAGCTGCCCATCAAGGTGCTCAACGGCAAGCCCGGCTACATCAACTTCCTGGACGCCTTCAACGGCTGGCAGCTGGTCTGCGAGCTGAAGCGCGCCACCGGTCTGCCCGCCGCGACCTCCTTCAAGCACGTCAGCCCCGCCGGTGCGGCTGTGGGTCTGCCGCTGGATGAGACCATGCGCAAGATCTACTTCGTCGGCAATCAGGAGCTGTCCCCCCTGGCCTGCGCTTACGCCCGTGCCCGCGGTGCGGACCGCATGTCCTCCTTCGGCGACTGGATCTCCCTGTCCGACGTGTGCGATAAGTCCACCGCCCTGCTGATCAAGCCTGAGGTGTCCGACGGCGTCATCGCCCCCGGCTACACCGACGAGGCCCTGGAGATCCTCAAGGCCAAGAAGAAGGGCGGCTACAACATCGTTGAGATCGACCCCGCCTACAAGCCCGAGCCCATCGAGCGCAAGCAGGTCTTCGGCATCACCTTCGAGCAGGGCCGCAATGAGTTCGTCATTGACGAGAAGCTGCTGGAGAACATCGTCACCGAGAACAAGGAGCTGCCCGAGAGCGCCAAGATCGACCTGATCGTGGCCCTGATCGTGCTCAAGTACACCCAGTCCAACTCCGTGTGCTACGCCAAGGGCGGCCAGGCCATCGGCATTGGCGCGGGCCAGCAGAGCCGCATCCATTGCACCCGTCTGGCCGGCCAGAAGGCCGACAACTGGCTGCTGCGCCAGCATCCCCGCGTGATGGAGCTGCCCTTCGTGGAGAAGATCGGCCGCGCCGACCGCGATAACACCATCGACGTGTTCATCTCTGACGAGCCCGACGAGGTCATCGCCGAGGGCCGCTGGCAGAAGTTCTTCACCGAGAAGCCCGTTCCGCTGACCCGCGAGGAGAAGCGTGCCTGGCTGGATCAGCAGACCGGCGTGGCCCTGGGCTCCGACGCTTTCTTCCCCTTTGGCGACAACATCGAGCGCGCCCATCGCTCCGGCGTGTCCTACGTCGCCCAGCCCGGCGGCTCCATCCGCGACGACAATGTCATCGAGACCTGCAACCTGTACAACATGGTCATGGCCTTCACCGGCATGCGCCTGTTCCATCATTGATGCCCTGACCACGGACGTTACGCTTGCTGGAGAACACCTCATCAGTCGCTGCGGCGACAGCTTCCCCTCAAGGGGAAGCCAAGGGGTTGCTGCGGCGCAGCGCTTTACCGAGGGGAACCGAGGGTGGCCTGGCATAGCCTTCCCCTCGAGGGGAAGGTGGCCCGGAAGGGCCGGATGAGGTGGACGCTGCAAGTAAGTGCAATGAGCTTTGTGACGCATTGCGTAAGGAGTATATATGAAAGTTCTCATCGTTGGCGGCGGTGGCCGTGAGCACACCATCGCCCTGAAAATCGCGGAGAATCCCGCGGTGACCAAGCTTTACGCGGCCCCCGGCAACGGCGGCATGGCGAGCCTGTGCGAGTGCCTGCCCTACAAGGCGACGGACGTCGCGGGCATCACCGCCTGGGCCAAGGACAACGCCATCGACTTCGTGGTCGTCGCGCCCGATGATCCCCTGTGCCTTGGCATGGTGGATGCCCTCGCCGAGGTTGGCATCCCGGCCTTTGGCCCCAACAAGGCCGCTGCCATCATCGAGGGCAGCAAGGTCTTCTCCAAAAACCTGATGAAGAAGTACGGCATCCCCACCGCGGCCTACGAGTCCTTCGAGGACTTCGACGCTGCCGCTGCCTATCTGCAGACCGCTGACATGCCCATCGTCGTCAAGGCGGACGGCCTGGCCCTGGGCAAGGGCGTGCTGATCTGCAACACCCGCGAGGAAGCCGTCGAGGCCGTGTCCTCCATGATGAAGGACGAGAAGTTCGGCGCGTCCGGCAAGTCCGTGGTCATCGAGGAATTCCTGACCGGCCCCGAGGTCTCCGTGCTGGCCTTCACCGACGGCAAGTGCGTCAAGCCCATGGTGTCCTCCATGGACCACAAGCGCGCGCTGGATCACGACGAGGGCCTCAACACCGGCGGCATGGGCACCATCGCGCCCAACCCCTGCTACACCCCCGAGCTGGCCGAGCGCTGCATGCAGGAGATCTTCCTGCCCACCATCGCCGCCATGAACGCCGAGGGCCGTACCTTTAAGGGCTGCCTGTACTTCGGCCTGATGATGACCCCCAAGGGCCCGAAGGTGATTGAGTACAACTGCCGCTTCGGCGATCCGGAGACCCAGGTGGTGCTGCCCCTGCTCAAGTCCGACCTGCTGACCATCATGCAGGCGACCGTCAACGGCACCCTGGCGGACACCGAGGTCGAGTTCGACAACGGCGCGGCCTGCTGCGTGGTCATCGCCTCTGGCGGCTACCCCGTGAGCTACAAGTCCGGCTATGTCATCTCCGGCCTGGAAGCAGCAGGGGAGAACGCCCTGGTCATCCATGCCGGCACCAAGCTGAACGAGCAGGGCGACATCGTCACCGCCGGTGGCCGCGTGCTGGGTGTGGTGGGCCGCTGCAAGTGCCTGCCCGGCGCGATCAGCAAGGCCTACGCTGCTGCGAAGAAGATCAACTTCACCGACCTGCACATGCGCAGTGATATCGGCCAGCGCGCCCTCAAGGAGCTGGGCGAATAACCCGTTCCCCCAACTCTCACGCGAGCGCAACAAACAAAGGACATACCAAGAAAGATCGCGTAATGGGTTTCGAAAGGGTCGAAGACCCTTCGCGGGCTCCAAGGGCAGAGCCGTTGGCCGCCGGAGGCCCTCGCGCTACCAAACTAAGGAGGAATTCCCGTGAGCGTCAAGCGCATTTATGTGGAGAAGATGGCCGACTATGCCGTCGAAGCCAAGGGTCTTCTCTGGGAAATTCGTCATATCCTGCAGATCAAGTCCGTCACCGGCCTGCGTCTGCTGAACCGTTATGATGTGGAGGGCGTGGCGGACGATCTGTACCTGAAGTGCCTGCCCATCGTGTTCTCCGAGCCCCAGGTCGATGTGACCTACGAGGAGCTCCCCCAGGGCGCGAAGGCCGTCTTCGCCGTGGAGTTCCTGCCCGGCCAGTATGACCAGCGCGCCGCCTCCTGCGAGGAGTGCATCCAGCTGGTCGGCCAGTGCGACCGCCCCACCGTGCGTTCCGCCCGCGTGTATCTGCTGGACGGCGACTTCACCGCCGATGAGCTGGCCCGCGTGAAGAAGCACGTCATCAACCCCGTGGAGAGCCGCGAGGCCGATCTGGCCGTGAAGGAGACCCTGCAGCAGGTCTACGAGACCCCCGACTCCGTGGAAACCCTGGTTGGCTTCACCACCATGGACATGGATGCGGTGCAGGAGTTCGTGAAGAAGTATGGCCTGGCCATGGACAAGGATGACCTAGCCTTCTGCCGCGATTACTTCGCCTCCGAGCATCGTGACCCCACCCTGACCGAGATCCGCATGATCGACACCTACTGGTCCGATCACTGCCGCCACACCACGTTCCTGACCACCATCGACAAGATGGCCATCGAGTAGGCTGCGGTGGAGAAGGCCTTCCAGCGCTACCTGGCTGCCCGCGTCACCGTGTACGGTGAGGAGAAGGCCGCCAAGCGTGCCGTCAACCTGATGGACATCGCCACCATGGGCGGCAAGTACCTCAAGAAGATCGGCCAGACCCCCAACATCGACGTGTCTGAGGAGATCAACGCCTGCTCCATCAAGATCGATGTGGACGTGGACGGCGTGAACGAGCCCTGGCTGCTCATGTTCAAGAACGAGACCCACAACCACCCCACCGAGATCGAGCCCTTCGGCGGCGCGGCCACCTGCATCGGCGGCGCGATCCGCGATCCGCTCTCCGGCCGTACCTATGTGTACCAGGCCATGCGCGTCACCGGCGCGGCTGACCCCCTGGTGCCCGTGTCCGAGACCATGCCCGGCAAGCTGCCCCAGCGCAAGCTGGTGACCACCGCTGCCGCCGGT
>JBGVOA010000399.1:0-1441 GCA_045126095.1 Christensenellales bacterium
CGCCAAGCACCAGCGTGGATGCAGAGGCGGCGACAATGCCCAGAAAGTTGGTGATGCCTGCCCAATAATGGATTGCCAGAAACAGAAGAAACACGGATGCGCAGGCGATCAGGCTGGATTTCCAGTTCAGCTTCATTGAGAGTCCTCTCCTCCTGTTGTATGATCCTCCAAACCAAAGTCCATGTTGGCCCATATGCTTTCCATGCGCTCGTCAGGGAACTGTTTGTCCATAAAGACTTCATAGGCGTTCCGAGGCGCGGCGCCATGCACTCTGTCCGACCATCTGAGTACGGCCAGCCCGGAAACGGCGCAGTTGACGATCATGAATACCGTCAGGCACCAGGTGATGATTACGCCGGACTTCTGCGGCAGCTTCAATATCCACTTGGATAGGCGCGGGTAGATGTCCTTGATCCACAACACGCCCAATACGCCCCAGAAGATGGAGTACAGCAGGCAGACGCGCCCGTTGATGTTGAAGGGCATGCGGCTGTAATCCCATGAGCGGGAGCCGAAGGCCCACTCCTGCCACCAGGAGCAGACATACTCCACTACTGTGCCGATGATGAACCCGCCTGCGAAGGAAAGCCACTTGCCCCTGTTGCGGAAGCGGTAAAGCATAAGGGAGAGTGCTGCTGCGCCCAAGCCGTAGAGGGGGCTGAAGGGGCCCCACAGCAGCCCGTTGCGGCTTTCGAAATACCCATGGCGGAGCAGGCACCAGAGTGTTTCCACCACAACGCCCGCAAAGCTGCCGAGGACAAAGACCAACACCAGCTTGTAAAACCCCATACCTGCGGCGAAATGGCGCTTTTCGGCCTCCTGACGGTCGATGATGCTGTTGGCAGGCGGATTGAGACGATACCATTTCCGGACAACGGCCTTGCGCGTGTCCTCGCAGCGCGCGTTGAGCTCGTCCGCCAGATGGCTCGCTGCTTTATGCGCGGCTTCCAGGGTAGCGGATGCGCGCTGGAGTGCCTCCACCTCTGCTTTCACCTGCTGCGAAAGCTCATCCGGTATGCCGGTGGACGTCGTGCAGTGCGAAAGTGCTTCGTAGCAGCCGCATTGCAGCTCATCACGCCGCTGGTCGACTGCGTTCCATGCTTCCTGTGCTGCTGTTTCAAGCGTGGTGGGAATTTGAGACGATAAATTGTTGTTTGTGTTTTTGTGACGCATTTGAAATAATCCTCGGGTTAACGTTCCTGTGCATTGGCAGGAAGGAGGACGCGGAAGGTGCAGCCGCCCTCTTCGCGGTTCTCCACATGGATGGAGCCGCCGCATACATCGAGGATCTGCCTGCACAGCGCCAGGCCCAGGCCGTTGCCTTCCTGCTTATGCGAGCTGTCCAGTTGATAAAAGCGATTGAAGACACGCTTGTGCTCCTCATCCGGGATGCCGGGGCCGCAATCGCTGATGGAAAAGACGTACAGCGCATCCTGCTGGT
>JBGVOA010000400.1:0-2798 GCA_045126095.1 Christensenellales bacterium
GGCACGGATGAGGTGCTGGCGGTCACGGCAACCGGAGCGGCTTCGCAGACCGCGTCCGTCGTCAATCTGTTCTCAACCGGGACCGTACATGACGAGCATGAAGTCATCAGCGGCACGGTCACGAGGCGGACAGCGGTATCAGTATCCGGCGGCGTGGTCACTATATCCGCGCTTGCCACACCGGTCACGGAGCAAGTAACGCCACAGCCGCTGCACACGAACAAGGGGGACAATGTGGCGAGCGTGACGGCAGAGGTGAGCGGCGTCGAGCTCGAGGCTGTGTACATGAAAGAAACGGAGGGGGCAGCATAAAACAATCCCAAATTGGATGATCCGAAGAACCAGCGAGGCCGGCACTTATGCCGGCCTCGCTGCTGCCATCAGATCTGCCATCATTTCAGTGCTTTGCTATGCTCGCTCATGCACCTTTATGCATGCGCGCCACCGGCGCGCATGGTGCGCTGAGGCCTTGAAAACACTGATATTTCACGGAAAAAGCCCCCGGATTTCTCCGGGGGCTTTTGGTGGACGATACAAGACTCGAACCATCGCGAAATCAAGTATTTCCAACGGGCGGCGTGTCGCTGCCATCTCCGGAGCCTGCGGAGGCGGTCCCGCCGTTAAAGTGCTGCTGCAGCTTTTTCAGCTGTTCTTCCGCATGCTTTTTCCGGAGATTCATGTAGATCTCGTGCGTGGTGGAGGCGTCCTTGTGGCCGATCCACGTCTGCGTGGTGAGCTCGTCCACGCCGGCCTCCAGCATGGCCACGGCAAAGCCGTGCCGCAGCTGGTGCTTCTTGACCAGCGGGCGCCATTCCGTCCGGGTGCAAGTCTTCTTTCCCCGGTGGCGCTCCGTGTAGGTACGCTGCTCGGCCAGACCGGCAGCCTTGCACCAAGAGAGCCAGAGCGTGGCGATCTTCCCTCTGGAGAGCAGTTTCCCCGCACCGTCGTGGAAGATCAGATCCGTCGGCTTCGCGCCCGGCGGCGGCGTCAGAAACGGCCGCAGCTGCGCCATGATCGGGACTTCCCGGGCGCCGGCCTCCGTCTTTGTGTCCTTGATCCGCGGCGTCCCCATCAGATCGGCCGCGCGGGAGATCGACAGGAAGCCCGGCGGATTGTCGACGTCGCCCCACTGGAGCGCGGCGGCCTCCTCCGTGCGCAGGCCGGCATAATAGAGCACGGCAGCGAAATCGCCGAAGGGCTTATCGAAGTTTGCGCAGATGATCTTCTCGATCTCGGCCTCCGGCGCGAGGATCTTCCCCTTCTGCATGCCGCGGGGCACCGTCACCGCCGCCGTCGGGTTGACGGTGATCCAGCCCTGGACAATGGCATAGTCAAAGATCATCTTGCAGATCGATTTCGTCGCGGCGCAGTGCTTGTAGCTGTAGCCGCGCTGTTTTTCCTCCAGCAGGATCCGGTTGATATCGCCCGCCGTGATCTCCGCGACCGGCCTGCTGCCCAGGCGATCCACGACGGCAGCCAACGGCGCCCGATACGTCGCCTGCGTGCTGCGGGCAAGCTGCTCGACGTGCTCGACCTCCCAGCGATCCGCCGCGTCCTTGAATGTGGGCGCAGGCGGATTTTTCTTTGCCTCCAGCTTCCGGTGCAGCGCTTCAGGATCCCGATCACAGAGCGCGTGACGGATGCCCAGTTCGTCCTTCCAATAGCCCTGGTACCGGCCGTCAGACCGGAGCGTATAGAGTTTTGCGTAATCTGATTTTTTCATACGGTGTCAGACTCCGACACAATCAGCCGCCGGAGCAGGTCTTGCAGGGCGTGTAGCCCCGGGCGACGGCGTCGCCTACCGTGATCGGGATCGCGTTCGGGCCAGCGCATTCCTTGTCAAAGTGGTAGCGTTTGCCCGTGGGCGTGATATAGCAGCCCCGGGCGTCCGGCGTCGGCGCAGGGGGCTCCGGCGCGGGCGCGGGCGTCACTTCGGGCGCGGGCTCCTGCGCACGGACAGGCGCGGACGTCGGAACAGACGGCGCAGCTGCCTGCACGGGTACCGGCGTCGGATCCGGCGCGGGCGGCGCTGTCACGATCGGCGCGGGCGCAGGTTCCGGGATCGATCGATCCTGCAGCGGCGCCGCCTCCGGAACCGGACCCAGCGTCTGCAGCGGGGCAGGCGTTTCCTCCGGCAGATCCTGCTGCGACGAGACAAAGATATCCGAATCCGGCGCGGGCGTGAAGACGACGCGCGTTGCCGGCTTTCCCTCCTCCGGCTTTTTGTCCGAGGAATTCCCGCCGAGGGCGCCGATCGCCAGCACACCGACGACGACGTAGGGCCAGATCCGCTTGTATATCGGTTTTCTTGCCATGACGGCCTCCTATTCTCCCCTGCGCTCCTTCTCCGCCTTCAGGCGGTCCATGTAGCCGGCCGTGATGATGCCGGAGGGCAGCGCCACGACCGCGATCCCCAGGAAGGAGGACAGCATCGTGATCACCCGGCCGGCGTTTGTGACCGGGTAGATATCGCCGTAGCCGACGGTGGTCAGGCTGACGGAGGCCCAATACACGGCGTCGAAGAAGGTCCCGAAGGTCTCGGGCTCGACGTTGAACACCACCAGGGCGGACACCAATATGTAACCGACGGCCAGCACGAGGACCGCGAGCAGCGGCGCGCGCTGGTCTTTTATGACGTTCACGATCAGGACCAGGCTGCGGGAATAGCGCAGCAGCTTCGCCGCGCGGAAGACGCGCAGCGCCCGCAGCAGGCGAAAGATCTTCAGCACCCGGAAGCCGCCGGAGAGGATCGCAAAGGACGGCAGGATGCAGAGCAAGTCCACGATGGCCATGAAGGT
>JBGVOA010000401.1:0-3022 GCA_045126095.1 Christensenellales bacterium
TTATCGACACACCTACGTGTTTGTGAGTGACCCCATGCAGGGGTATGGGCTGTATGTGGATTGGGTGTTGCAGGAAGCAAGCGCCATCTGATCCTGTGCAACAAGCTTGCACAGCTGCTCCCGCGTTCTCCCTCAGTCGCCTGCGGGCGACAGCAGTTGTCAGCCGGACTCCGGCCTCCCGGAGGGAGCCAGGGATTGCTGCTGCTCGTCCTCGCTTTGCTACTTGCTCCGACCTGTTGCAAGGGGCGCGAAAAGGCTCCCTCCGGGAGGGAGCTGGCAGCGAGCTTGCTCGCTGACTGAGGGAGAACGCGGGAGTAACACAGAGGACATGCATCGGTATTATCGATACACCCACGTGTTTGTGTCAGACCCCATGCAGGGGTATGGGCTGTATGTGGATTGGATGCTGGGGGAGTGTGAAGCAACATGACGCAGAAGCAGATCTGTTGTCCAGCATGTTGGCTTCAGTATCCCGCGGCGAAGTTGTGAAAGCGACCGGTACACGGTATGTTGACCATATATGGCGGGAAAGTTGCCGTTCGGGTGTATTTGTCATGTGCTGCCCTGGAGCGTGGGGTTGAATTGCTCCCTGCGGTACTGCAGAGGCGTTGCGCCATAGAAGCGCTTGAACTGCTTGCCAAAGTAGTTGGAGTCGGCAAAGCCCACGAGCTGTGCAATGGTCTGCACCTGCAGCCGAGTGCTCCGCAGCAGCTGCTGCGCCGCCTTCATCCGCTGGGAATTGATATACTCGGCCAGGGTGTATCCCGTTTCGCGATGAAAGAGTGTGGACAGGTAGCCGCTGCTGACCCCAACCACCGCTGCAATATGCGGCAGGGACAGATCGCCGGACAGGTTTGCGTCGATGTAAGCCAGCGTTTTCTGCACGGCGGATGCATATTGCTGTCCGGCGTGGGTGTGCACCAGGCGACAATAGGCCCGGATCATATCTCCGATCAGGGAGGTGGTCTGATCGAGCTTTTCCGATGTTTCGATGCGGCGGGCGTACTGGCTGGACATTCTGTCCAGATACAGCGGATGCACCCCGCCCTGTTGGGCGGCCTTGCGCAGCAGCGTATTGCAGATGATGCAGTAGTTTTTCATGTTGCGCAGAGGATCGGAGGCCCGACTCTGATAATTCAGCCTGGACACGCTGGACATCATCATCTCCGCCTCCTGCGTCAACCCCTTGGAGACGATCTCCATCAGCTGGTTTTCATAGGCATAGCGCTCCTCCAGCAGCTTCATCTGCTGGGGATGTCTGCTTGCTCAATGGGTGCGTCCGCCGGCTGCCAGGCGGGAAGGCTGCTGAATTGCTCGGTATTCACATCCACGGTGTGGAAGCCTTCCGGGCCTTTCCAGATCACCTCGCCCAGGCAGGAGACGACGCTCAGGATCACAGAGGGATCGCTGAAAACGGGCAGGGATGCATAGAAGTCCGCCTGAGGCTGGAGATGCTGCATACTCAATCCCAGGCGCTCCGTCTGCTCCAGAAGCATCGCGGGGGTGGGGTCGACGGTCAGATAGGGGCCGATCACCAGGGCAGTCGGCTCTGCTGTGCCGGGGAGGTGAAGATAGATATAGTGGCACATGAACTGATCCATGATTTTATAGATCGTCCGCTCGTGCTGCCAAGGCAGGGCGGTGCGGAGGGCTGCGTCATAGTCGTCGTGCAGCCCGATCACATGGCGCAGTCCGGTATCCAGCACAGCCAGACTGTTCTCGCGGCATAGCAGGTGAACAGAAAGCCGCATCCGCCGTAAAATGGAAGTCGTCAGATCAAGCTCCTGCTGATATGCGATGGTCATAAGAAACCTCCGAATGCTTGATGATTTCATTATCGGATAAAATCCGCCCAAAATCAACAGTTTACATGAAAAAAGTGCGAATAATGATGAAAATAATCCTCACTACAAATGCAGGGACGTGATATGCTTAAGATACCATACATCCGTTCTGACGGATACAGAAAAGAGAGGTAATACAAATGGCAAAGAAGCCTGTCCAGCTGGATGAAAACGGCAAGCGCAAGTTTGGCATGCGCGACTGTCTGGCCTACGCTGCTGGCGATCTGGGTTGCAACATGTCCTTCGCCCTGAAGAGCACCATGGCCATCTTCTGGACCCAGTTCATGCAGCTGGATCTGTGGTACTCCCTGCTGCTGGTGATTGTGCAGGTGTGGGACGCCATCAACGATCCGCTGATCGGCTCCATGGTGGATGCTGACAAGCGTCAGTACAAGCGCAACAAGTTCCTGCAGTACATCTGGGTGGGCTCCATCGGTCTGATCGTGGGCGGCGCCTGCTGCTTCCTGCCCTTCCCGAATGCTCCCGTGTGGGCGAAGATGATCATTTTCATCGCCGGCTATGTGGTGTGGGACGCCTTCTACACCGTAGCCAACGTGCCCTATGGCTCTCTGCTGTCCCTGATCTCCTCCAAGCCCGCTGACCGCGCCTCTCTGTCTGCCTGGCGCTCCGTGGGTTCCATCGGCGGCAACATGCTGCCCATGATCATCCTGCCCTTCATCATCTATGATGCGGAGGATAACCTCATCGGCGAGCGCGTGTTCATTGCGGCCCTGATCATGGGCGTGCTGGGCTTCATCTGCTTCCAGTTCATGATCAGGAACACCGAGATCCGCGAGGAAACCGACGTCAAGCTGGATGATTCCCAGAAGTTCAATGTCCTGGAGGCAATGGGCAACTTCATCAAGAACCGTCCCGCCGTGGGTGCGACGCTGGCTGCCATGGGTATGTTCATCGGCATGCAGGGCGCTGCGACGGCTGTGACCGTGCTGTTCCAGTCCTACTTCAACAACGTGCAGGCCTCCGGTATCGTGCAGATGTTTGCTATGATCCCGATCGTCGTCTTCACCCCCCTGGCCCGCAAGATGGTGACCAAGTACGGCAAGAAGGAGCTGGCCACCGTCGGCGCTGTCTGCTCCCTGGTTTCCTCCGTGCTGATGTTCGTGCTGCCCATCACGCCCAATGCCACCGGTATGGTGTTCTACGTGCTGTGCCAGCTG
>JBGVOA010000402.1:0-9010 GCA_045126095.1 Christensenellales bacterium
TTTTCATACGGTACTTTGTCATCAACTCTTTGTCCGCAATGTCCAGGTACGCCTTCTCTGTGACCGTAACGCTCGAATGCCCCAGGATACGGCTCAGCGTATAGATGTCCATCCCCGCCATCAGACACCGGCGGGCGAAGTTGTTTCTCAGCGTATGCGGCGACACCTTCTTCTTGATGCCCGCCCGCAGAACATACTTCCTGAAGTTCTTCTCAAAGTCGCATAGACAGACAACTCGCCCCGTGCTTTTAACCGGCAGCAGGTATGGCGATTCACAATACCTGTCCTTGAACTGCAGCCACCGTCTCAGTTCCTTCGCCGTCCGGTCTGAGAAGAACACAGTCCGCTCCTTTCGCCCTTTTGTCTTGTCCGCAGGAAGGACAACCGTCTGCTCGCTCAGGTCAAGAGCCTCCACCTCAATGGTCAGCGTTTCGCTCAGACGCGTTCCTGCGTCCAGCATCAGCATGATGGCCATCATGTCCCGATACTCGGCATAGTAGCTCTTGTCCATGCACTTCAGCAGCCGCTTTACCTCCTCGTCATCCATGTATTCCTTGGGCTTCCGTTCCTCCGGCAGCGGCTTCACCCTTCTCAGCGGCGAAACAGTCAGCATTTCCATCTCAATCAGCCATGCGAAGTACGCTTTCAGATTCCGAATGTAGTTGTTAATAGTTGTGTTGCTGATTTTCGCACAGTAGTCCCGGCGGTTCTGGGGACAGTTGTACTTCTGAGCCTTTCTGTCAGCCACCTGCGTATACTTTCCCCGCTCCTGCAGTTCTACGATGTACGCCCTGATGTGCTTCTCCCGGATGTCCTCCACCCGCGTCACGGAGGTAGTATCCGCCAGCCAGACGCCAAACAGCTTCAGCGTCTGTTCGTAGGACAGCATCGTCTTCGGCCGCAGTTGCCGCGAGTGGCAATGATGCATGTACGCTTCGACGCTCCTGCTGAAATCCATGTAAAAACCAACACCTTTCGCTTACAGTTTTATCCGGGGACAAATCCCCTCCGGAGCCATCTGCGAACGAAAAATGTTGGTTGGGGTCAACCTCAAAAGTTTATTGGTATGAGAGCCGATTTTTCATCACTATTTTGGTGAAGTTGGTTGGGGTTGACTTCCGCAACCCCTTGATTTCCCTGCCTCACGCCGTCCTCTGCTCCAGGGCAAGCTTGTCGGCAATCATGGCGATGAATTCCCCATTGGTGGGCTTGTCTTCCTTAGTGGCCACGCGGCAGCCGAAGGCCTTGTTGAGCGTGTCGATCCGCCCCCGGCTCCAGGCGACCTCGATCGCATGCCGGATGGCCCTTTCCACCTTGCTCGCAGAGGTGTTGAACCGCTTGCCGATGCCCGGGTACAGCTCCTTGGTGATGCGGTTGATGACGTCCGGGTTCTCGATCACCATCTTCACCGCCTCGCGCAGGAAGGAATAGCCCTTGATGTGCGCCGGAATGCCGATGGTGAGGAAGAGGCTGGCCAGCTTCTCGTCGATGGAAGGGGCGCGGCCCGGAAGACTCACGCGGGCCGCGGTGGGCTTTCCCTCCGGCGTCTGGCCGCTGACCTCCCGGATCCGGCCCGTCAGCACATTCATGTCGACAGGCTTGATCATATAGAACCGCGCGCCGGATTCGATGGCCCGCATGATAAAATCGTCCCGGCCCAGGGCGCTGACCACGATCACCTGGGGCATATGCTCCGGCGGCTGACGGTTCAGCTCCTCCAGAAAGCTATAGCCGTCCATCTGCGGCATGATGACGTCCAGGATGATCACGTCCACCGACGTTTTACGCAGGGCTTCCAGGGCCTCCAGACCGTTTCCGCACTCTGCCACCACCCGCAGGCCCTCCTGGCGGGAAAGGTGGTCGCGCATATTCATCCGCAATTCCGCATTGTCATCCACCAGCATAATCTTCACATCATTCATATTTCATACTCCCTTCATGTCCGTTTCCGGCGCGCCATCTGCAGGTCTGTCGCTGCCGGACTCTCCCTTTCCTCCGGCATCTATCGCCCTGCGGGGCATCGATTCGTCGGCATTATAGCACTTCGGCGGCCTTTTGCGGGGATTCCGAGCAACAAAGCCCTTTAGCGACAGGAGTCGTGCGGATCCCGTCGACGATTCCGCACAAACATCCACCGTCGCGCCTTTCCTGACAGAATGCGGCAGCCCAGCTGTCGAAGGAAACGGCGGAACACAAAAAGGCACGGGCGCAAAACCCGTGCCGGATGTATGAATATGATTTTCTTACGGCTCGTACAACCAGCGGACGGCTGTGCAGCGGCCTGCAGCGTTGAGGATGTACTCCAGCTGCCAGACATGCAGATCCGGGGTGTCGGTGCGGTAGCGGATGATCTTCCCGCCGTCCTCCTGCACCCAGATCTTGCCCCAGTCGCTGTTCTTGATGTCGCGGTAGAGGCCGCGGTTGCCCGAGGGGCTGGTCACCTGGCCGTAGTCCTTGAACTTGCCGGTGATCTCCGTCTCCGTCATGCCGATGGAGGTGCTGCGCGGCAGGCTGAACTCATTCGTCGTCATGTACAGTTCCGCCAGATGCCAGCCGGCCTTGCTCTTCAGGAAGGTCGCCGTGCCCCAGGGGTAGGTGTAGCGGACGCACTCGCCCGCAACGCCCGGGAGCGCCGTATTCTCCTGCTTCTGCCCCTCGCCGTAGGTCCGCAGGAAGCTCTCCTGCGTGGTAGAGCCCAGCCGCAGGCTGCCGATCACGTCCTCCGTGCAATACACGCCGGGCGTGCGGGTGCGCAGGTTCAGCTTGATCTCCACTTCCTTCAGGTTGCCCTGCTTGCCGTAGCCGTTCACCGCCACCGCGCGCAAGGTCATGTAGCCGTTGGTGTCCATCACAATGGGCTCGCCCTCACGGAAGATGGGGCTGTCCGCATCGGGGATGGAGCCGTCGATGGTGTAGTAGATGGTAACCGTCTGCGCGCGCTCGTCCTCCAGGGTGGCGGCATAGCCGGGGTTCTTCTCCAGCTCCTCCTTGGAAAGCTCCTTCTTCCACAGGCGGACGTTCTTGCGGGCGGATTCATATGTGCCCGGAGCCAGGTTGGCCTCCGGCTGCAGGGGCGAGGGGTAGTAGATCTGGTAGGTCGCCTTCATCGGGTCGCTGACCAGGTCGCCGTACACCGCCACTGCGCGCAGCTCATGCTCGCCCTCGCCCAGGTGAATGGGGCCCTCGTAGAGGATGCCGTCCTGCGGCAGGATCGCCAGGGGATTGAGGGTATAGTAGACGCTGTATTCCTCCTGCTGACGCAGCCGGACGTCCAGGTCGTCGGTATAGTAGTCCTCCGCCACGTCCACCGTGGGGATGGAGGGCAGAATCTCGTCGCGGGCCGTACGGAAGCTGAGGCTGCGGGTTTTTTCATAGGCCATCTGGAGCAGCACCGCCGCCTCCGCATCCCGGCCCAGCTCGCGCAGCACGCGCACCTGGGCGGTGTAGGCCTCCGTCTTGGCGGGCTCCACCTCGGTGTAGATGTAGGCGTAGACCTCCTCTGCCAGCAGCAGCTCGCCCTTAGCCTCATAGGCCTCGCCCAGCATCAGCAGGCCGTCGGGGTTGGGTTCCCTGGCCTCCAGGTTCTTTTCCCGCGCCGTGGTGAAGTAGCCAATGGCCCTGTCCACCTCGCCGCGCTGGAAGCACTCGTCGCCCACCTGCCACATGGCGGCGGCGGACGCATCCTTGCCCCAGCGGGCCAGCTGCACCTGACCCCAGGCCGTGTTGCGCAGCACCAGCGCAAAGGTAATCACGCCCGCAACCAGCAGCACAAAGGCCGCGATGGCCACATGGGCCCAGTTGACCATCCTGCGGTAGCTCAGGTGCTTCTGCAGCCGGGAGCGCCGCTGGAACTGCCCCACCATGCCCTCCTGCACGCCCGCCGAACGGGCGGCCACGCGCTCCTGGGCCAGGAGATCATCCCCGCGCACAAGCTCCTGCAGGTCGTCGCCGTACAGGCGGCCCGTGTTCTGCAGGCTTTCGCGCCGGCCGTAGATTTCGCCCGTGGATTCCGGCGTTTCCGGGGGCATGGGGTCCTCAAAGGCGCGGCTTGCGCTCCTGCGGCGGCGCACAGGGGCCTCTTCCTCCTCCGGCTTCTCCGCCTGACGCAGATGCCGGCCCTGGCGGAAGCGCATCAGCTCCTCTTCCTCGCCCGTGTCCGGCAGCTCACGCTCCAACGGCGTGCCGCAGTAATCGCATACGACCTTGTCATCATCGTTGTACCGGCCGCACTGGGGGCACAGCATCGCCCCTCACCTCCGTATTCTTACAGCCGCTCCGCCTTTTCCGGCTCGGGGCTGTTGTTGATGCTCTGCCCGTTGATCACCAGGTCAAAGCTGCAATGCAGGAACGCCGCCGCCTTCTCGCACATCACGATGCGGCTCATGTAGATCTGCAGGTACTCCATCACCGAGCTGCTGTCGTCCATCGTCAGCTCATGGCGGATCACGCGGTTCTGCCTGTCCACGCTGACATGGTTCTCCTGGATGGCAAAGTTGACCCGGTCGTGGATATCGGTCACGTCCGGCTTGCCGTTGCGCACGCGGCTCTTGTGCGCGTCGGACTTATCGCCCAATGCCAGCGCGGCGGACACGGCGCTGGAAATAAAGCCGCTCTGCTCCTCATGGTTGCCCACGGCGGTGATGATCTCCATGATGTCCGCCATGTCCATGCCCGTTTCCCGGAGGATGGGCAGCAGCAGCACCGCGCCCAGGGGGCCGTGATCGTGCCGGTTGACGGAGTTGCCCACGTCATGCACCCAGCCCGCAATGGCTGCCAGCTCGATCTCCCGGGGCGAATAGCCCAGCGCCCGCAGGATGCCGCTGGCCGTCTTCGACACATAGCTGACATGGCGCGGCCCGTGCTCCGTATAGCCCATTGCCTCCAGATACCGGTTTCCTGCCCGGATCAGCGCACGGATGGACTCATTCTGCTTCATATCCTGTAATGTGACCATTGTTTTCTCCTTCCGTTGAAGGGGGGTAACTATGTGGGGCAGCTTTGTAGGGGCGGCTATCAGCCGCCTGCCTGCCGCTTGAACAGGGCCTCTGCAAACGCCGCTGACACAGGCAGACATACAGGGCACGCTTTTCCAGTGAAGGCTTGCTGCCAGCTGGAATTTAGTTGGTGCACCTTGTTGTCCTGTCCTTTGGAGTTGCACGGACTGTTTGAACGATCAGAGATCGTTCAAAGGCGTCATGGGGCGTTTGCCTCCGGCGGGCAGGGCTTCCGCAGCCCTCCACCTGCGCAAGGAGCTTCGCCCCTTGACCCATTTTCGCGATTGGGTTGTGCACGTTCTTTGGGTTGCACCCGCCTGGGAGGTCAATCGCCTTCCATGGCGCGGAGGGCGTCGTAGTCCGCATCCTCGAAGAACTCACGCTTGGGAGCCTCGCCGCCCAGATACTCAATGGCGCTGCGCAGCTCAATGAAGTCCATGTACCCGCACTTCTCATCATTGGCCGCTTCCATCAGCACCGGCAGAGCCCGGTCGTCCCCCAGCTTGCCCAGATAGCTGCCAAACAGCGCGCGCCTGCCGGGGTTCTGCTTAAACAAACGAACGGCCAGGTCAAAAACCTGCTGCGGGCCGGGATAATTCACAAGAATATCAAGGAAAGCCTCCTGACCGGCCGCATTGGCCTTGGGCAGCTCCTGCAGGATGGGCTGCACCACGGCCTTGCCCATCTCGCGCAGGCTGTCCAGCGCGTTGTCCGCCAGATCATCCTGCATGCCGCGATCCAGCTGCCACTGGATGTAGAGCATCTTGGGCAGGGTGGACTCCATCTCACGCAGCAGACCGATCGCGGTCATCTTCGCTTCCTCGGTGACCTCATCGTTCTCGTCCTTGAGCAGCGCCAGCAGACGGCGCTCGCAGGGCTTGCCCACGTTGGTGATCTGCTCCAGCAGCAGATCCGGCACGGGAATCTCCTTCCGGCAGTACTCGCACATCCAGTCCACCAGATCCTTCGCATCCTCAAACTGGGTGAAGTACGCGCCGGGGGTCACGCCGTCCAGCCAGCGGGCGGGCGTGTTGAGGAACATCATGTAGATGCGGGGCATATCCGCCTCCATCGCATCGTAGTTGCGGTATTCTCCCGCGTGCTCCTTGGCCCACTTGGCCATGAAATCGGCAAACTTATCGTCGAAATTGATGCACTTCATGTTCAGGTGTCTCCTTCTCCGGCGTCGCCGGCTTCTTTGTCCATTGCAAGCAGAGCCATATTCACCAGCCGCTGGAAGCGCCGCAGGGGCATCTTCAGCCGGGCGACGATCTCCTCCGCCTCCTGGCTCCTGCCCTGCTGCCACAGCCACAGCAGCTGGAACACGCGGCTCCAGCTGACAGCCTCCTGGGAGGCCGCCGCCTGGCGCTCCTCATCGGTCATTTTCTTCCACATCTGCGCCGCATACATGGCGATCTCGCTGCACCTTTCGTCCCGGCCCACCACGCGCAGCAGCACCGGCAGATGCATCCGCCACAGCATCCGGGAGGTCTGCGCCTTGCCGCCGGTCTGCTGGACGGTCATGTAGCGCCCCGCCACCAGCACGCCCGCATCCTGGGCGCTGCCGATCTCCGATAGACGCTGTACAGCCTGACGGCGCTGCAATTCCGGCACATCCGGACGCATCATCGTTTCGCGCAGCCACAGGGCCTCCTGCGCCCTGTCGCTCCCCCGTGCAGCCACGGCAAAGGCGATCTCCGCCTCCCGCGCATCCCCGGAGGCCACGGCCCAGTCCAACACGCGCCGTCCGTCGCTGCCGTGGGCAAAGGACTCCTGCTCCTCCAGCAGCGTCCGCAGCTGCATGTGCATCACCTGGGCAGGCAGCTGACCGGGCGGCAGCACACCGCCGGGCTGCTCCTGCACCCACGCCTGCAGTGCCGCAGCCTGCCGGTCATCCGGGTCGATGGAGAGGATCAGTCGCCAGGTGTCCCGCGCCGCCTGCGCTTCGCCGCGCTCATTCTGCATCCGCGCCCGCGCATGCAAAAGCGGGATGCGATAGGGGGTCTTTTTCAGCCGCACAGCCAGGAAACTGTCCAGCTCCGGCCACGCATCCAGCATCCATGCCAGGCTGCAGAAGCGCTCCTCCTGCTGGGTATCCCGGCAAAGGGACGCCGCCTTGCCCAGCAGGCCACGGGCCATCCGCATGCGCCCGCGCTGGCTGAGCACCGTGGCCATGGTGCACAAGGGCATCGGGTCGTCGGGGGCGGCGTTGACCGCGCGGGCCAGGCAGTGCAGCGTTTCCTTGTCCCGGCCCTCAGACATGTGCATCACCGCCAGGGCCGTCAGGGGCTGCGCCTTGTGCTTCACCAGGCGGACGGCCCTTTCCATGCGCCGCCTGCCCAGGGTATGCTCGCCGCGCTGCCAGGCGTTCAGCGCCAGGCCGATCAGCTTGTCGCCGCGGCCGTTCAGTTTTTCTGCCTTCTCCTCGTCCAGGGACTGCAGCAGCGCACGGGCCGTGTCGCCCTCCTTGGACCAGGGATCTCCGTAGAGCAGGTGGTACAGGCAGTCCTCCGCCGTATCCGTTTGCCCCAGGGCGAGCATGCAGCGGGCCATATCCAGCCAGGCCGACGCCGGCGCATCCGGGCGGGACAGCGTCCGCGCCAGCACGCGGCTGGCCGCCTCCCAGCAGGAGAGCTGCTTCAGCTCCGCCGCCAGGGCATGCCACCCTGCCGCCGTGTCATCCTGCTGCGCAGCGCGCCGCACCAGCGAAAGCGCCTCCAGCGGCTGACCGCACCGGCGGTACTCCTGCGCACTGCGCCGCATCCGCATCCCCGACATTCCAAAGGGGATGACCCTACCCTGTTCTTGCTCTCTCATTCACAGCTCCTTGCAGGGATTCTCCGCTCAGTCGCGGGTGGCGCGCTCCAGCAGCTCCTTCAGGTCATCGGTGGAGAAGGCGTAGGCGCTGTGGCAGAAGTGGCAGCCCAGCTCCGCGCCGGTATCCTCGTCGATGATCGTCTGCAGCTCGCGGCGGCCCAGAGAAATCAGAGCCTTTTCCATGCGGTGACGGCTGCAGGAGCAATGGTAGCGCAGGGGCGTGCGATCCAGCACCTGCAGGTCCATGCCGCGGAACCAGTCCTCCAGCAGCTCCTCCTTGGGGGCGAAGGTCATTTCGCGGCTCAGGTCGGAGAACATGGGGCTGCGCAGCTCAATCTGGTCGATGATGTCATCGGGGCAGCCGGGCAGGGGCTGAATCAGCAGACCGCCGGCCTTGAGCACAGCGTCGCCCGCCACCAGCACGCCCAGGGCCACCAGGGAGGGCTGCTGCTCAGACACGGTGTAATAGTTGGCAAAGTCGATGCCCAGCTCGCCGGACACCAGCTCGATCTGGCCGATGTAGGGCTCGCGCAGGCCCAGATCCTTGATGACGGTCATGTAGCCGTCCTTGCCGATGGCCGCGCCGACGTTCAGCTTGCCGTCCTCACGCAGGGGCAGCTCCACCTGGGGATCATCCGCGCAGACCTTCAGGTCACCGTGGTTGGCTACAGCCACCACAGTACCCATGGGACCGCCGCCCTTGATATTGACGGTCACGGACTCGTTCTCACCCTTCATCATCACGCCCAGCATGGAGGTCGCCGTCATCAGGCGGCCCATGGCGGCGGTGCACACGGGGGTCGCGTTATGGATATCAGCCGCGCGCTGCACCATGTTGGTGGTCTCGCACATCATGATGCGCACCTGACCATCCATCAGCGTACCGCGCAGAATCTCGTCGCCTTCACGACGTTCAATCTGAATGTTCTTTTCAGCATCCATGTTTATGTTCTCCTTGCTTGTATCATGCCTGTTCAGGCTTGCGGGCGGTAAAATGCCAGCGCTGCTCCTTGTCACGGGGGGATTCCATGCGGCTGTTGCCGTAGACGTGTACATCCACATAGCCGCAGCTTTGCAGCAGGGCAACCAGGTTCTCCCGGGTATGGGCGCGCTGCTTCTGCTCCTCGTCAATGCGGCGGTAACGGCCGTCTTTTTCCCTCAGGAAGAAGCACAGCGCCATCTCGCAAATGCCAGTCTTT
>JBGVOA010000403.1:0-7677 GCA_045126095.1 Christensenellales bacterium
ATGGCGTGGACGAGCGTCTGCGCTCTGTGACCGGCCTCACCGGCGGACAGGCGGCGCGGCTGCTGGAGCGTCTGCGCGGCGGTCAGAGCCTGTGCGGAACGCTGCTGGGCAAGGCGGAGACCTACGCGCTGGCCACGGCGGAGTGCAACGCCTGCATGGGCAAGATCGTGGCGGCTCCCACGGCGGGCGCATGCGGCATCCTGCCCGGTGCGATCCTCGCGATGATGGAGGAAAAGGGCGTAACGGAAGAAGCTGCGGTGGAGGCGCTCTTTGTGGCGGCGGCAGTGGGTCAGTCCATTGCGACCCAGGCGAGCATCTCCGGTGCGGAGGGCGGATGCCAGGCGGAATGCGGCGCAGCGGCAGCCATGGCGGCGGCGGCGCTGGTGTATCTGGAGGGCGGAACGGCGCAGCAAAGCGCGGACGCGGCGGCTTTTGCGCTGATGAACCTGCTGGGCCTGGTCTGCGATCCCGTAGGCGGCCTGGTGGAGGTGCCCTGCGTGTACAGGAATGTTGGCTCTTCCGGCGTGGCCTTTACGGCGGCGGACATGGCGCTTTCAGGCATCTGCTGCCCCATCGAGCCGGACGAGGTCATCCTCGCCATGAAGGAGGTCGGCGACGCGATGCCCTCCAGCCTCCGCGAAACCGGCGAGGGTGGCTGCGCGGCGTGCGAGAGCATCAGAGCGCGCCTCAAGATGATTCAGGATAGAAGGTAACCCATATACTTCACATACATGGAGGATAAAATGCAACAGAAGAATTTCAAGATCGCTTTCATTGGCGCAGGCTCCATTGGCTTTACACGCGGTCTGCTTTCGGATCTGCTGGCGGTGCCGGAGTTCCGCAACATCGAGGTTGCATTCATGGATATCAACCCGCGCAACCTGGACATGGTGTACCAGCTCTGCCAGCGGGACATTGAGGCCAACGGCCTGGACATCAAAATCCAGGTTACCCTCGACCGCCGCGAGGCGCTGAAGGATGCGAAGTATGTCATCGACTGTGCCCGCATCGGCCTGCTGGACGCGTTCGAGCTGGACGTGAACATCCCGCTCAAGTACGGCGTGGATCAGTGCGTGGGCGATACCCTCTGCGCCGGAGGCATCATGTATGCGCAGCGCGACATCGCCATGCTGGAGGGCATGTGCCGCGACATCCGCGAGGTGGCTGCGCCCGGCTGCATGCTGCTGAACTACACCAACCCCAACGCGATGGTCACCTGGTACTGCAACAAGTACGGCGGCGTGCCGACCGTCGGCCTGTGCCACGGCGTGCAGGGCGGACACGCACTGATCGCCTCCGTTCTGGGCTACAAGCAGGAGGAGCTCGACATCGTCTGCGCGGGCATCAACCACATGACGTGGTACCTGTCCGTGAAGCATGACGGCGTGGAGCTGAACGACAAGATCCTGGCAGCCTTTGAGGCGCATCCGGAGTTCTCGCAGACCGAGAAGGTCCGCATCGATATGATGAAGCGCTTCGGATACTTCTCCACCGAGTCCAACGGCCATCTGTCCGAGTATGTGCCGTGGTACCGCAAGCGTCCGGACGAGATCCGCCGGTGGATCGACCTGGGCGTGTGGATCAACGGTGAGACCGGCGGTTACCTGCGCGTGTGCACCGAGGGCCGCAACTGGTTCGAGACGGATTTCCCGAACTGGCTCAAGGAGCCACCGAAGACCTACGCGCAGGACAAGCGCTCCCAGGAGCACGGCAGCTGGATCATCGAGGCCATCGAGACCGGTCGCGTCTACCGTGGCCACTTCAACATGATCAACAACGGCGTGATCACCAACCTGCCGGCTGACTGCGTGATCGAGGCGCCCGGCTTTGTGGATCGATTCGGCATCAACATGCCCGTCCTGGGTGATCTGCCTCTGGGCTGCGCGGCCTGCTGCCAGTCCAACATCACCGTGCAGCGCCTGGCGATGGAGGCGGCAGCCCATGCGGATATCAACCTGCTGCGTCAGGCGATGATGATGGATCCGCTCGTCGGTGCGGTCTGCAACACTGAGGAAATCTGGCAGATGGTGGACGAGATGCTCATTGCCCAAGAGGAGTGGCTGCCGCAGTACGCCGAGGAAATCGCGCGTGCCAAGGCTCGCTGGGCAAAGGCCGAGGCCGAGGGCACGCTGATCCCCCCGATTGTGACGGAGGGCGCGGCACGTCTGCACACCAAGACCGTCGAAGAGATGGCCGCCGACAAGGAGGCCGCCCGCAAGAACGCCGCCGAGGCAGACAAAGCCAAGGAGCGCCCGGCGGAAAAGAAAATCTACACCACCGGAAGGTGAATAAAGGGGGGAACGCCCATGGCCTCGCGTATGATGCATCTTGCCGCAGCCTTTCAGCTGACGGACATGCTGCCCGAGGGGATGGACGTTCCCCGTTTTCTGTCCGGCGAGATCATGGTGGACAGCGCGCCGCAGGAGCGCAGAGCGTCGCATTTTCTGACGGTGATCGATGGCCGCAAGACGTATGACGTCGCCCGCTTCCGTGCGGAATACGGCCGTCTGCTGCCGGTGGACGGGCTGGTGCTGGGCTACTATCTGCACCTGTTGCAGGATCTTGTCTTCCGGGATCAGATGTACCACTGCCTGGGCTTCGACCCGCGCAAGCCGGGGTATCTGCAGGGGCTGCACAGCGATTACCGGCGGCTGAACCGACTGCTTGCTGCGCGGTACGGCCTGACGGCGGACTTCGCCGTCCCGGGTTCCGCTGTGCCCCTTGACGGGATCGCCGCCTTCGATATGGCCGGTTTGCCTGGCGCGCTGGCGGAGGATTTCGCGCTGCCTGGGGCGGAGGAGGCTTTCTTTTTCACGGAGGAGATGGCGGCGGACTATATCGCCCGCGCGGTGGACGTCTGCCGGAAGGAGCTGCACGCGCTGCAGGACGGCCTTCCGCTGACCAATCCCCGCAACTGGACGTGGAAGAGCGACCCGGTGTGAAAGGAGCATACGACCATGCAGAGACGGATCATCGCCCTGCGAATGCAGCGGCAGCACCTCATCACTCCGGCGGACGAGACGGCCTATGACGCGCTCTACCGCGACATGCAGCCGGGCCTGAACCTGTACTGGCACGGATTCGGCCAACCGCCGGAGATGACCTTCCGGGCGGATTTCGACGATATCGCCCTCAACAGGGAGCGGCTCGCGAGGCGTGAGCTGGTCAAGGGGCGCTTTGGCGGCGGCAACCTCGGGTGGATCTTCGCTGACGACCTGCCGCTCTTCGCAGCGCTGTACCGCAAACCCTTTACCGGGCCGATGAACGATGTGCAGCTGACGATCATGACCCTTATCGAGCGCATGGGCCCTCTCAATATCCAGCAAATCAAGGAGGAAACGGGATACCTCGTCAAGGTCATCACTCCGGCGCTGCATCGGCTGCAGGAGGCCTTCCTGCTCTACGAGGATCAGTTCGACGGCGAGTGGGATCGCGCGTGGTACCGGTTTGACGAGATGTTCCCGGAGACCGACCTGAATCAGTACACGCGGGCGGCGGCGCTGGCGATCCTGCTGCAGCGCTTCGCATACCGCATGGTGTGGTTTGACACGAAGATGGCCAGGTCGTTCTTCAAGCTGCCGGAGAAGGAGCTGAAGGCGGCCTGCGCGGTGCTGGTTGCGCAGGGAGTGCTGACGGAATCGGACGGCGGGTTCGTGCTGACGGCGGATCTGCCATCGCTTGACGCCATGCCGGAAGACGCGCTGCTGCCGCCCGTGCGGGCCTTCCACCGCAACGACTGCCTTGTCCGAGCGATGGAGCATGAGCTGAAAACGCGCTTCAAGCCCCTGTGCGATGCGCTGCCCTATGATCACGATCCGCAATACTATGTGATGGTGGAGGGCGAGTTCCGTGCGGTGTCCGTGGGGCATTTCCGCTATGGCCCCTACGAAATCCACGATATCGTGTGCGATTCGCCTGATATGTGGGCGTACAAGAGCGCCATCTGCGACGCTGTCCTGCGGGAGAACGAGGGCAGCGTGATCCAGCGGTTCATGGGGAAGCCACTGTAACAGAAAACGACCGTACAGCCGCGAAAGGCCATACGGTCGTTTTTCATTTGAGGACTTCGATCCACCCGTCGCCGTCCCGCTCGTACCAGATCTCGTTCACGTCGCCGTCCAGAAACACGCGGAAGTAAAGATCCATGCCGTCCACCATGTTTCCTGCGCGCATCTCATCGAGAGTCATCCAGCTGATTTCGCCCTCCTCGGAGGAGTGCAGCGTGCCCTCGTACTCTGTGGCAACGTAGAGCAGCACCAGGTAGCGGCTGCCGTCGTCCTTCATCCAGCTCTTGGAGCCGATCAGGCGAGGGTTGCGCACGGTGAGGCCGGTTTCCTCGCGCATTTCGCGGATGACGCTGTCCACCAGCGATTCGCCGGGTTCGATGTGGCCGCCGGGGAAGGTAAGACCGCCCCAGTTGGGGTCGACGCGGTTCTGCACCAGCACCTTGCCGTCATCGCGGCGGAGCATGCACATGTTGGTCAGTTCGATAGGGTGAGCGCGTCCCATGGGCATTCCTCCTCACAGCTTCTTGGCGAACCAGATGGTGCGGCCCATTTCGGTGAAGCCGTTTTTCATGTGCCAGGCGAGGCTGACGGTGTTGTCAAGCTCGCAGTCGCTGGCGAATTCGCTACAGCCGACGCTCTTTGCCCACGCCTCGCAGGCGGCGAGCAGCGCCCGGCCTGTGCCGGTCAGCCGGTAGCCCTCGGCGACGAAAATGCCCTCCAGGAAGCCCACGGGGCTGGTTTCGCAGCCTTCGACATAGTCGTGGCGCAGCTGGCACTGGGCAAAGCCGATGGCGTTATTTCCGTCGAAGGCGAGGAAGCAGGCGGCCTCCTCGCTTGCGGTCAGCGTGGCGAATTCGGCGGCCAGCTCCGCCGGGTCATGCTCCCACATGCGGGCGGCAAGTTCCCCCAGAATCGCACTGTCCGCCGGAACAGCCTTGCGGATGGTCATCGCGTTCACCTCACTGTTTCTGAATGACGAAGCATTCCGGCGCGCCGGGGCCTGCGTTGAGGAAGCGGTGCTGCAGCACGTTATACTCCTGCGGGCGGAGGGTGGCGAGCCAGTCCATCAGGGCAAAGCGCTCCCGGTCGCCCTCGGCGTGGCCGGGATAGGCGCAAACGGTGCACACGCCGCCCTTTTCCAAAAGCGCCAGGGCAGCGGAAATGGCCGTGTAGGTCGTCTCCCAAAGGGTGGTGATGGACTTGTCGCCCCCCGGCAGCCAACCAAGGTTAAAGACCGCCGCTCGCACGGGCGTCCTCACGCGGTCGGCGATGTGCTGATGTCCTTCGGCATACAGCTCGCAACGGGAGATGAGTCCGGCCTCCGTCAGGCGGGCACGGGTGCCCTCCACCGCGTCGGGCTGGATGTCGAAGCCGATGATGTGGCCGCTTTCGCCCACCAGGTCTGCCAGCATCACCGTGTCGTAGCCGTTGCCAAGGGTCGCGTCGATGACCGTATCGCCCTCGCGGACAACCTGATGCAGCACGTCGTGGGCGATCCAGCGGGCACTGCGCAGTTCGTATGCCATGCTTACAGCCCCTTCAGCTTGCGGACCTCAACGTCCGTCAGACGGCGCCACTGGCCCAGCGGAATGTCGTGGAGCTTGATGGAGGCGAAGCCCGTGCGACGCAGGTTCAGCACCTCATGGCCGATGGCGGTGATCATGCGGCGTACCTGGCGGTTGCGGCCTTCGTGGATGCTGACCAGCAGCACGGTTGCGAAGGTTTCATGGCGCACCAGGCGGACCTTGGCAGGGGAGGTCATGCGGCCGTCGTCGAGCTTCACGCCCTGGCGCAGGCGGCGGATTTCCTCCTCGGTCACCGTACCGGTGCAGCGGACGTGGTACTCCTTGTCCACCTCGCGGGAGGGATGCAGCAGGTCGTTCATCAGGTCGCCGTCGTTGGTCAGCAGGATCAGGCCTTCGCTGTCATAGTCCAGGCGGCCGACGGGATAGAGACGCACAGGGTAGTCGCGGAACTTGTCCATGACCGTGGCGCGGCCCTCGGGGTCGGAAACCGTGGTCACTTCGCCCATGGGCTTGTTGTAAGCCAGGTAGTGCTTCTCTTCCTGAATGCGGCAGAGCACGCCGTCCACGGTGATTTTGTCGCAGGTTTCGTCAACCTGCACGCCCATTTCGGTGATGACATGGCCGTTGACGGCTACATGGCCGTCAGCGATCACCTTTTCGGAGTTGCGGCGGGTAGCCACGCCGGAGAGAGCAAGAAACTTCTGAAGACGCATCATATCGGGTATTCAACCTTTCTCAATCGGGAGGTAGAAGAAGAGGACGCAGGCGCGCATGAGCAGCGGCTTGTGGCGTTCCTCAGGGTCACGGGAAAGTGCCATGCGGTCAAGGCCGGAGAGGATGAAGCCCAGCTGCTCCAGCAGGTGACACAGGGCAGGATTCTGGTCGGTGGCGGAGATCCGCAGGCCGTGTAGCCCGCGTTTCTCGGCGAAGAAGCCGCACTGCCCCAGGAGTGCGGTTGCAACGCCCTTCCTGCGCCAGGAGGGATCGACCCGCACGTCCAGCACCTCTGCCCAACCGCTGGGATGGGTGGTGACGGAAGCGGAGCCGATGTACTTATCGCCCTCAAAGGCGCCGAAAAAGGCGCTGGCGTCGTCCTGCGCGATGATGGCGGGATCGGCAAACTCCACCGGCAGGTAGGTGCGCCATTCCGCCTTGGGCAGGGGCAGGTAGTCCAGCTGGAAGCCCAGGCGGCTGATTTTGAGGTGAACCGCTTCTCCCACCAGCGCGCGGTCGGCAAAGGGGCGCACAAGGCCCAGCTCATCGGCGGTGAGCCTGCGGATGGTCAGCATGGTACGCCCTCCTTTCCTTTGTGTGGCATGGGGTTATTCCCAGTGGGCAATGCGGCCGCCGGGGATGCGGGCGCACAGCTTCTTTTTCGGGTTGACGAGCACGGGCGTGCCGGTCAAGAGCAGCATGGGCGCATCGGAGGGGGAGTCGCCATAGCCGGAGGAGGCGGCGCGGTTGATGCTCAGGTCACGCTCCTCCAGCCAAGCCTGGATGCGGGCGACCTTCTCCTCACCCTTGCAGTTCTTGCCAACCTTGCCGGTGTACACGCCGTCTGCCGCTTCGCAGACGGTGCAGATGACCTCGTCGCAGGGCAGGAACTCCGGCAGCACGCGCATGTACACATCGCTGGAGGCGCTGACGACCACGACCTTCACGCCCTTTTCGCGCAGGCGCTGTATCTCGCTCACGCCCTCGCGGAAAAAGCGCTTCGACTGCTCCTCGCGGAAGAAATCGCGGGCAATTTCGTCCATTTCGGCGACCGTGCGTCCGGCGATGAAGGAGAGCGAGGTCTCCTTTGCCGCACGGCCCGTGGAGGGCTGGAGCTTCCAGCGCAGGAAAGCCAAGGCGGCTTTCAGCAGCTGCCTGCGGGGCGCGAGCCCGCGCCGGATGCAGTAAAGCAGGTAGGGCAGGATGGAATCGCCCTTGGCCAGGGTGTCGTCGAAATCGGTGAAGACAAAGGCGGTGGGGGTGCTCACAGCGGACAATCCTCCTCCAGAATGCGGTGGGTGTACTGGCGCTTGCCGGACTTCATTTCTGCCATCAGCTGGCCGGAACCCAGGAGCTTGTACTTGTAGGTGGTCAGGCCCTCCAGCCCCATGGGGCCGCGGGCGTGGATCTTGCCGGTGGCGATGCCCACC
>JBGVOA010000404.1:0-2730 GCA_045126095.1 Christensenellales bacterium
GATGACCGTGGTGACGATCATGGGCAGCACGATCAGCGAAACGAGGAAGCCGCGGCTGACACGGTTCTTCACGCAGGTCGTGATGGCGGTGATGAGGCCGCAGACCAGCGCGCCCGCCAGGCACTTGAGGAAGATCTCGATCTCAATATAAGGGGCGATGGTGGTGATAACGGAATCAAAGAAGTGCATGGGGATGCTCCTTTCAGTGCTTAAAGCGCAGCAGTTGTGCAGAGGGAAACCGGCGGCGTGTACAGCGGCGGCATCAGGCCGGTTGTGATCTTGTAGGCCGTGCCATATTTGGAAAAGGAGGTGGGCAGGATGCCGCAGTCGCTCAGCGCCCTGGCCAGCCAGACGGGCATCGCGCCGTCAGTCTTGATCTCCATGAGGATTACATCATCGGGCAGCAGGCGCGTGCCATGATGCCCGCTTTGCAGCAGCAGGTCGTCCTCACGGTATCGCACGTTGGTATCGAAGGTGATGCGCAGGCTGGGCAGCTCCTGATCGAAGTAGGCCTCCCGCTCATAGGCGATGAGCATGGCCGGCTGCGGCTGACGGTAGAAGTGCATTGCGTAGTCGATCTCGCGCATGATCTGCGTGTCGCGGGGGGGAGGGCCGCCGGAAATATAGGCCATGGCCTCGTGCAGCGGCAGCTTCTCGCGGCGCTTGTACACAACACCCTTGTACTTCTTCTTGATCTCCAGGAAAACCGTGTCCTCCGGCGTGGGCGTACCGTAGCTGCGCAGGCGGAGCTTCTCCTTGTAGACCTTCGCGTCGATGGAGTTGCGGATGATCAGATGCTCCGGCGTGTCCAGATACAGGCTGCAGATGGTGGAGCGCCCATGCGCGTCCGCCGTCAGGTGAGGAAGGATAAGCCCAAGCAGCTCTGCCTTCTTCGCGGGTGTGAGGCGGTACTTCTTCTCCACCCGCTTGAATATCAGTATGTCTTTCATGTGCGCTCCTTCGAGAGATTCGTTGGTTTTCCCAGCTATACCATCATAACACAGAAAGTTGAGGGATGGCTGAATATTGTGTAAATAATTTGGAAATTTTGATCCTTTTTGGCGGGGACTTGTGTTGGCGGCGGAAATGCTGTATCATGCAGGGGAAGGAAAGGAGGGAGGCCTGTGATCCTCTCTGTCAGCCGCCGGACGGATATCCCGGCCTGCTACCCCGACTGGTTCATGCGTCGCCTGTGGGAGGGCTTTGCGATGGTGCGCAGCCCCTTCAACATGAGGCAGGTCAGCCGTGTATCGCTCACGCGCGAGGCGGTGGACTGCATCGTTTTCTGGACGAAGAACCCTGCGCCCATGCTGCCTTATCTGCCGGAGATCGCGCGGATGGGCTATCCCTGCCTGTTCCAGGTGACGCTGAACGCCTACGGCCCGGACGTGGAGCGCGCGCTGCCGCCCCTGCACGCGCGGGTGGAGACGGTGCGGACGCTGGCGGGGCTCCTGGGGCCGGAGCGGGTGACGTGGCGGTATGATCCCATCCTGCTCTCGGCGGACTACACGGCGGACTGGCATGTGCGGCAGTTCGCGGCCCTGGCCCAGGCGCTGGAGGGCTGCACGGTTCGCTGTGTCATCAGCTTTCTGGACGTGTACGACAAAATCCGCGGCCGCCTTCGGGAGCAGGGGCTGCGCGCTCCGGGGGAGGAAGAGGTGCGCCCGATAGCCCGTGCCCTGGCGCAGGAGGCAGCCTCCCACGGCATGACAATCCAGACCTGCGCGGAGCATTACGACTTGTCCGACCTGGGCGTGGAGCACGGCGCCTGCATCGACGGGAAGGTGATCTCGCGCATTGTGGGCAAGCCGATCAAGGCGTTGCGGGACGCGGGTCAGCGCAGCGCCTGCGGGTGTATCGCCAGCGTGGATATCGGGGCGTATAACACCTGCGGAAACGGATGCGTCTACTGCTACGCGAATTTCAGCCCGGATATGACCGCACGGCAGATGGCGGCCCATTGTCCGGATTCGCCGCTGCTGACGGGTCAGATCGGCCCGGAGGATCGGGTGACAGAGCGTGCCATGCCCACCTGCCTGGCGGCTGAGGAGCAGCTCTCCCTTCTATAATGCGCTAAACGGCAAAGGCCTGTCCGGTTCAGATGGAGCCGGACAGGCTCTTTTTGCGTGCTCAGAGGCGGTAGAGGTCGGTGAACTTCTGTGTGAGGTAGCGCACATAGCACTCGGGGTCGAAGAGGCCGCCGATGGCGTTTTCCAGCAGCGCAGGCGGGGTCAGCAGACGGCCGTGGCGGTGGATCTTCTCGCCCAGCCAGCCGGTGATGCGGCTCAGGTCGCCCCGTTCGACGTCCGCCCAGGGGTCGAAGTCCTTTTCCATTGCAGCGAGCATCTGCACGCCATAGGCGCTGCCCAGCGCGTAGGAGGGGAAGTAACCCAGCATGCCGCCGGCCCAGTGCACGTCCTGCAGGATGCCCTCGCGGTCGTTGGGCACGGTCACGCCCAGGTACTCCTTGTACATGCCGTTCCACAGCGCGGGCAGCTCATCCACCTTCACGTCACCGGAGAGCATCAGCTTCTCCATTTCGTAGCGGATGGCGACGTGCATGCCGTAGGTCAGCTCGTCCGCCTGGGTACGGATGAGGCTGGGGCGGGATTTGTTGACCGCGGCGTAGAGGGCTTCGGCGGTCACGCCCTTCATCTGGGCAGGGAAGACCTCCTGCATCACCGGCAGCAGCGCGCGGCAGAAGGGGAGGCTGCGGCCGATCAGGTTCTC
>JBGVOA010000405.1:0-11694 GCA_045126095.1 Christensenellales bacterium
ATTGTATGCGTTAACATCGGGCGGAAGACCGCCCCGTCTTTTGATTATATCATGTTTGAAAACCGTTGTCCACAAAGAAATCGCAAATACAACAGGCCGCACCCATCAGGATGCGGCCCCGGCTGTCTAAAGCTCAAGCATCGGGTTACAGTTATTCGCCGTCGGCAGACTGCATATCGAAAATCGGCGACATGCGCGGCGATTTTCGCGCGATTTTGCTTGCAAAATCGCTTCTTTACACGAACGAACGGCCAGGAGGGCTGCTTGCAGCCCGACCAGTGAGTGAGTGCAAAACTCAAAAAAGTGGAATGTGATTTGTCAAGGACAAATTTATCCGAGCTCAAGAAGTTGCACAGTACGAGTATGAGGTGTTGGCGCAGGAGCAGGTGGCGACATCATCAGCCACCTACTGAATGTATAGCAGAAATGCGATCAACAGTATCCGGCTACTGCTGATCCACATCGGTATGTACCGTGAGGATGGACAGGACCTGCGCCGGGAGAGCGTTGCCGTAGCGAATGGACTGCCGCAATGGTGGCGAATGTGATGCGGGATAGCGTGACCCTGGCCAGCATGAGGCGCACCCGGGAGCGCATCAACCCGGAGATTAGCATGTACGATGCGACCCCCTGCTGCTTCCGGCACACATGCACTGTGGTCTGCCGTCGCACTGGTACGGATCACTACAACAAAAAAGCGACCTGCTTCACTCGAAATCGGTCGGAATATGTATTGAAGTGGCGGGATTCTATCCCGCAGTCATGGGGTTGAACGTCGGTTGACGGTTTCAATCCCATATTTTGTTATCCAGTTTTCTGAAGCTGTCTGCTGACGGCTGCAAAAGAAAAGCAGGACTTCCAGGGCCCAAGGCCGGATGTCCTGCTTGCATTTGTCTGGCCGGCACATCACCGCACGCGCTGCATATACACAGCCATATAGGGACGTGCCGGGAGATTCACCCGGATATGGCCGCTCATCACGCCGCAGTCGGTACGGGTCATGTTCCAGGTATCGAGCACCTCCACACGGTAGGCAGTTCCCTCCGGCAGCGTGTATTCCCGGAAAGCGGGCCGCAGGTGGTAGGTGTAGTACAGCAGGATCGGCGGCGCGGTTTCCGTATGACCCTGGAGGGTGGCGCAGCGCTCATCCCAGTTAGCCTCGCGGCGCATCAGCGGACCGGGGAGGCTGTCGAGGAAGTCACGCAGGAACGCCAGCCGTGCCGGCGCCTGCCCGTGCAGCACTCCTCCGTGGGACCACCACAGGATCCCCTGCTCGTGCAGGTACGTTTCGCCGTGGCCGGCATAGCCGCCCTGGAGCGTCGCATCCCAGAAGCGGCGCACCTCCTCCTCGGCCGTCAGACTGCCCCAGCCGTGCTGGATGTTGCCCTCGTAGCCCAGCTCGTCCACAATAACAGGCTTGCCGTATTCGCGCCGCCAGGCATCCAGCATTTCCGGCGCGCTGTGCTGGATGCAGCAGTGGGTAATCCACGGCAGATGAGCGTCGTAGATCCGGACGCAGTTGTGGTTGGACATAAGATGCGCATAGGGGTCGCAGGAACGCAGGGCCTGAGCCAGGGCTGCCCAGTCCTCCTGGGATTTGTGGGGCATCAGGTCGTACTCGTTGGCCAGCGACCACCACACGTTGTGGAAGGCGCTCAGGCGGCTGGCGAGGTAACGGGCATAGCGCTCGTCCTGCTGCCGCGTCATGCGGGAAAAGCCCCAGCGGTCGTAGGGATGCAGCACGATGATGTCCGCCTGCACGCCGCGCCTGCCCAGCTCGGTCACGGCCCATTCCAGATGGCGGAAATAGGCAGGGTTGAAGCGGGCATAGTCCCAGCAGAAGCGTTCCCCATCCTCCGGGGGCAGCGCTTCAAAGGGATAAGCGAAGGGCTCGTTGTGATTGTAGTCGTAGTGCTTGGGGAAGACGCAGAAGCGGAGCTTGTTGAAGGGCGAAGACGCCAGAGTGTCCAGCGTCTGAACGCACAGTTCCGGCGTCTGCAGATGCCAGACGTAGCAGGTGGTGCCCACGGGCATGTAGTGTGTGCCGTCCTCGCAGGCAAAATGGTATGTGTCGCTGACGCGCACGGGACCGTGTACGCCTGCTTCTGCCGGTGTGACGGTGAATTCACCTGCCGCATCGCCTGCGAGGAAATCCGCTCTGACGCAGAAGGTGCAAAGCCCCTCCCGGGAGGGCATGAAGCGCACGATGTAACGCCCGTCGCCGTCATAGAAGCCGGAAACCTCTGTCGTTTCGCCTGCCTGGGTGAAACGGCCGGTCAGGTCGCGGTCAAAAGCCTTGTCATCTGCAGGGCCCTGCAGGACGATCTCCTGCACGCCCCACCGCGGTACTTCACGGTAGCAGGTATACATCAAATCTCCTCCCTCCCGGCGGGCGTGGTTCAGTTCAGGTCAAGGCCGGTGACGGTGATGTTGTAGGTGATGGAGGTGAAGGGCACCTCCACGCCGTCGATCATCAGCGCAAACCGGTAGCCGATCCAGGTAATGGGCGTATTCGCCGCGACAAGCCCACATTCTTCCGTGCCGTAGATAACGGAGCCGATCTTCGCGCCCATCCAGCCGTTGGCCAAACCGTTGGCGGAGCCGGAGGAGGGGTCGAGGGTCTTGTTCACGGGAATCTCCACCATGCCGTCCGCCGTTTCCAGGCTCAGGGACCGGACGTGCACCTTGTAGGTTGCCTCGGGATCGGTAACGATGAAGCCGATGTTGAGCACCTCGCTGCCGGGCGCGAAGGAGGAGGACTTCAGGGTGTAGTCGCCGTCACAGGTCATCTCCAGCAGTGCGTTGTGGCTGGGGCCGGGGTTCTCTGCCTGACCGGCCATCGCCAGGGTCACATAGCGGATCTCCGTGACGGAGATGTCCTCCTCAGGGCGCTGCTGCTCCTCGCCCGCGGTGAACTGCCAGGAGGCCAACTCGATATCCGCACCGGAGAAGACGAGGTACACATTGTGGTTGCGGCCGTCAAAGGGCAGCACGCCCTCAGAGGTGACGGCGGCATAGTCTGCGTTGTCGAATTCGATGAAGGCCACGGGCTCAGCGTACACATCATCCAGGCGCACCTCGATGCGGCCGGTACCCTTGACCGTCGCTGTGAAGGCGGACGCGCCGTAGCCGAAGTCCGCGCCACGCACGTAGATCCACGCGCCATCAGCCTTGCTCAGGGCTGCGGGATTGGCGCCTGCGGTGTAGCCGACGTCGGCGGAGGTGAACATGACGGCGCCGGGCTGCTGCGCATAGGGATCCAGCAGGCGGATCTGCTTCACGCCGTCGCGGGTGGCCGCCGTCAGCGGAATCTCGCCGGTTTCGGTGTTCATGGGCAGGTAGTCCACCATCAGGCTGCGGAAGCCACCGGTGCCGCCGTTCTGCTCCTCCAGCAGCTGCGTGTGGTGCAGGATGTAGTTCACGCCCTCAAATTCCATGAAGTGGGTGTGGTTGTTGCTCCAGCGCATGCCGGAGACGCCCTGGGCGTTCTGGCCGGAGTTGTACATGTATGCGCCGCGGTACTGCCAGCTGTCGGCAATCAGCGGCGTGGTGGTGGTCAGATAGGCCATGGAGCAGCTGGGCGGGGTCGGCATACCCTCGTAGTCCCAGCCGGGGCCGCGCTCCTGCCAGTCGGTGCAGTAGCTGTAGTAGTAAACGCCGTCGATGTAATTGAGCTCGCTGGCCTCGAAGAAGTAGGGTGCATCAATGGACACGAACTCACTGTCAAAGGAGAGCATATCCTCGCCCAGCCGGACGATCTTGGGGATGCAGGAATGCACCACACCGCCGGAGGCGGGCGCTCCGCCGCCAAAGCTCAGCCAGCCCACGCCGTTTTCATCGATGCACACGCCGGGGTCAAAGGGCGCGGGGCAGTTTTCCAGCCCGGGCATGTTCTGGTACACCAGCGGCTTCCCCAGGGGATCGCTCCACGGGCCGAGGGGATGGGTAGCCGTCAGCACCGCCACGCCGTTGCCGCTGTTGGAGAAGTACAGGTAGAAGTGGGTCAGGCCGTCCTCTTCCACACGGGAGACGATGGAGGGCGCCCAGGAATTGAAGATCCACGGTGCGATCTTGCCCGTTTCGATCCGGCCATGGTAGACCCAGTTGACCATGTCGTCGGTGGAGAATACCGCCAGCGAGCGGATCTGGTCGTAATCGTTGGTGGTGTCCTGCTCTGCCTGCTGCTGGTCGTTGGTGCCGTAGACGTACAGGCGGCCTTCGTACACCACGCCGGTGGGATCGGCGCAGTAGATGACGCCGGAGATGGGGTTGGCGTTGCGCTCGGTCTTGTAGACGTTTGCGCTCACCGCCGGGATGCTGCCCTCCGCCAGGGCGGAGCAGCAAAGCAGCAGTGCTGCCATCGCAAGGGCAATCAGCTTCTTCATGGGGGTGACTCCTTTCATTCAGCCTGCCATGTTCTGAGGCAGACGTTGTTACCGGTGAAGGCGAAGTACACATCATGCACGCCGGAGATCTCCAGCGGCACGCAGACCTCGGTATAGCCCTGCGTCAGGGCCGGAATGGATGCAATGGGCGATGCATCGCGGCGGTCGAGCCGCACCTCGATGAACCCGTTCCCCCGCACGGTGGCCCACAGCGCCCGGCAGCCTGCGCCAAAGTCCGCACTGCGGATGTACGTCCATGCGCCCTCTGCCTGGACGCAGGCCGCCATGCGGCTCTGACCGGCAGCCTCATACCCCACCTGTGCGCAGGTGAAGAACTCTGCGCCGCTGTGAGACTGATACGGATCAAAGGCGGCAATGGGCGCCACGCCCTCCCGGGTGGGCTTCGTCACCGGGAAGTGATCCTCCGTGAAAGGCAGCTCGTCCACGCCCATGCAGCGGTAGCCTCCGGCGGTCTTCCAGCGCTCCTCAATGTGGCTGGTGTGGTGGAGGATGTAGCGCTTGCCCCGGAAGGCCATCAGGTGCGTATGATTGTTGCACCAGGCCATGCCGGCATCGCCCGCATTGAGGAAGAATCCGCCCCGGAATACCCAACTGTCCGGATCCAGCGGCGTCCGTGTGGTCATCGCGCCCATGCTGCAGGTGCCCGGGGCAGGCATGGACGGGTCGTCCCATTTGTCCCGTTCCTGCCAGTCGGTGCTGTAGGTGTAGATGTAGGTACCGTTGACGCAGTTCAGCTCGCTGGCTTCGAAAAAATAGGGCGCATCGATGGGCACGAAGGGGCTGTCAAAGGAGAGCATATCCGCCCCCAGCCGCGCGATCTTGGGTACCTTCGTATGCACCTGCCCGCCCCGGGCAGCAAGACCGCCGCCGAAGGTCAGCCAGCCCACACCGTTTTCATCGATGCACACGCCGGGGTCAAAGGGCGCGGGGCAGTTCTCCAGCCCGGGCATGTCCTGCCACACCAGCTGCCTGCCCAGCGGATCGCGCCACGGTCCCAGGGGATGGGTTGCCGTCAGCACGCCCACGCCGCAGCCGCTGTTGGAGAAATACAGGTAGAAATGAGTCAGACCGTCCTTTTCTACCCGGCTTGCGATGGATGGCGCCCAGGAATTCTGGATCCACGGGGCAATGCCACCCACGTCGATCGTTCCGTGGTACTCCCAGTTTGCCATATCGGCTGTGGAAAAGACCACCAGCGAGCGGATCTGCTCGTAGCTGTTGGTCTTGACCTGCCCGAAGGCCTCGTACTGCTGCTGGTCGTTGGTGCCGTAGACATAGAGCCGGCCCTCGTATTCCACGCCGGTTGGATCGGCGCAGAAGATGTTGGGCGATATCGGATTGGCGGTGCTTTCCGCCTTGTACGTCGCTTCGCTGAGCTTCATGCTTTTCACTCCGTTTGTCTTTGTGCTTTCATCATACAGAAGAACAGCCGTGAATGCAACAGCGAATCTGCACTTTGTCCACTATCTATGCATAATATGCACTTTTTGGGTTGTATCCGGAGGGAAAATGCGCTATACTGCCCTCAGGAGGTGAAAGATATGGCACGCAGACGCATCGCTGTCATCACAGCCCGTGCGGGTGCCGCAGAACAGCGGGAGATCCTGCGTGGCATTGCGCAGACCGCTTTTTCCGCCGATGCGGACGTGGTCGTCTATTCCAACCTGTATAACTATTGGACGGAAGACCCGCAGCTGACCTATGAGAACGTCATCTACAGCCTGTTTGATCCTGCCGGCTTCGATGGGGCCATCATTACGCCGGAGGCTTTCCGGGACATGGCAGTGCTGGACGGCGTGGTGCAGAAGTTGCGCAAGGAAAAGCTCCCCACCGTGGTGATCGGCGGAGAGCTGGCAGGCTTTGACAGCGTTCAGTCGGACGACAGGGACGACATGATGCGCATGGCGGAGCATCTGATTACGGTGCACGGCCTGACGGATATGGACGTGCTGACCGGCGAAGCGGACAGCCCCTTCGCCCGAATGCGCCTTGATGGCGTGCGGCGTGCCATGGCGCATCACGGATTGCCCCTGACGGATGGGCACATCATCTACGGCAACTTCTGGATTGATTCCGGCGCAGCGCTGGCGCAGGAGTACCTTTCCGGCGCACGCCGGCTGCCCCAGGCCGTCATATGCGCCAACGACCACATGGCCTACGGCCTGTGCGATGCGCTGATCGAAGCGGGCGTGGACGTCCCGGGCAGGGTCAGCATCACCGGCTACGACTGCAGCGGCGGCTCCTCCAACAGCCGCGTCTATCACTATCCCCTGATGACCAGCTGCCGGCGCGACCGCTTCGGAATGGGCGCAGAGGCAGCCGGCATGCTGCTGGGCGTTCCCCGGGCTGCAGAAGAGGAGAATCGCTTCGTCCCCGGCGACAGCTGTCATTGCGGTGCATGCCGGGCGCAGGTGGTGGAGGAATTGCGTGTGGAGCGCGTCCGCCGCGATCAGGCTATCACCAGCAGCGTTGCCCAGTTCTCCAGCTGGCTGACCCTGTGCAGAACGCTGGCGGAGTATACCAGCGTGCTGAGCGAGTTCTTCTATCTGCTCTACGGCGCGGAATCGCTGGAGCTGTGCCTGGACGCTGCCTGGAACAGCCCCCGGTATGACGGGCGTGATTTCCTTTGCTGCCGGATCACGGCAGAGGGCTGCAGCGCGCCGGTCAGCGCCGGCCGCCCTGTGACGCTCCCGGAGGGCGCGCTGCCGGCGGCATACTACGTCAGCCCGGTGTGCTTCCAGCAGCGGCTGTTTGGCGTGACCGTGCTGGCATACTCCCAGCCCGCCGCCTATGAGGTCAGCTTCCGCGATTTCAGCAAAACCCTGGGGGACACGCTGGAGTTCCTGCGGATGAAGAACGACATTCACTACCTGACCCAGTGCCAGCAGGCCTCCACGCTCTACGACGCGCTGACCGGCTTCCTCAACCGTCGCGAGTTTGAGCAGCAGCTGGCAGAGATAAGCGCGCCTGTGACGCTTCACGCAGTGACGCTCCGCTTTCCGGCGGGCGGCGAGTTCCTCTTCGGCGAGAATTACCGGAGCGAGATCATCGCCGTGACGGCCAAGGCCATCCGGCGGGCGGCTGCCCAGCAGGATCTGCGCTGCCGTGCGGAGGAGGACGCCTTCGTGATCCTCTGCCGCCAGGAGGGCAACGCCTTCCGCCAGCGGCTGCAGGTCATGCTGAACCATGCGCTCGCCGGACGCTATGACGAGCGGCAGGTGCTGATCACCTACGAAACGGCAGCCGCAGCGCCCAGCAAGGAGCTGCTCAGCCGTCTGCTGACCGCTGCCGTGCAGACGAGCGAAAGAGCCGCGGCGACACTGGCTGAACGCAGCTGTCTGCCTCATTATGATGCGCTGACCGGCTTGCGCGCCAGGGTATACGCCGCGCCCCACCACGCCCCCAGCCTGCAGGACGCCGGCAAGCACCTGTGCGTCAGCGAGGGGTATTTCCGCACGGTGTACCGGCAGTGCTTCGGCGTCAGCTACCAGCAGGATTGCATCGCCGCCCGGGTGCTGAAGGCGTGCTGGCTGCTTTCCGAGACTGCCATGAGCGTATATGCCATAGCCCTTGAATGCGGCTATGGGGATGAAAAATACTTTGCCCGTCAGTTCCGTCAGAGTATCGGCTGCGCGCCCATGGAGTACCGCAAAATACGCGCCGGGAGATAATTCAGCGCAATACAGGAGGACGAGCTGATTGTGGATGCGCTGCGGGAGGCCATGTACGAGCTGATTGAAACCAGAGATGTGAGCGAGATCAAGGTGGTCGTCTGATCAGAAAGGCCGGTGTTTCCAGAGGCGGCTTTTAGAAGAATTTTTACCTGGTGACAGACGTGCTGAAGGACGATATCAAGGAAGTATCGGACGCCATCGGGCCCTATATTGAGAATAACGTCGTCTCAAACTGGGAGATCATTCTGACTGCTGTATATAGCTACAGGGAAAGGATTCCCTTGCTCATCAAAGCTGGTATGGGAATGCAGATCCTGGAGCAGATGAACGCCGGAATTGAATCCAAGGATCCGTGTGTATTATAACTTGTCCATGGCTATATGTCCACTTTATCGGCACAAGAAGACAGAAAACGACAGAGTCTGTACAGCGATGCCTGAAAACAGAAAAGTGCCCGACAGATTGATTCCGCCGGGCGTCGTTGTAGTTATTCATTGGTACGGTCTGTACTTTGCCTGATGGTTTCAGCCAAATGGCTCTGCTGCATCGCTGCGATCTTTTCGCGCAGATCGTAGAGTGCTGTACCGATGGTGTCAAAGGCAGAGGCGGCGACTTCTTCGTTGTTCTTCATGCCCAGACGGTGAAGGGGTTCTGCATCGCCTTCATAGAGAGCCAGTGCACCTTCTGCCAGCAAACGGATGTCAGCAATGTCGTTGCCCACATTCCAGAAGTAGGTGTTGAGCGTATTAAGCTGATTCTTCATCAGGCATACACCAGCTCTGCATAGACAATCTCTTCGGCGCAGGCGCGGATGTTGTTCATCGCACCGACCCATGCCATCTGATCGCGGCCTTTGAGTTCTTCCGTGATGCCTTGAGCGACCTTCATGCCTTGGATAAGGCTTTCCAGTCGTTCAGTAGCTTCCTGATTGAACAGGGCGAGGTACTTGAACAGCTCGCCAGACAGCACCAGCTGGTTGAAGGTAACGGGACGATGCTCCCGCAGAAACTCTTTGCGTCTGCGTCCCCAGAAGCCAATGTCATCTGCATCTGGCGGTAAAGCAAAGTTAGGAAAGTAGTAGTCACCGACTTTTACATAGGGAATTGTCAGATTGGATTCGTTTTGATTGCTCATGTCGCAGCTCCTTTCGTAGTTCGTGGAAGGGTTACAGGGGGAATTCTTGCTCCTTTCCTCATAACCACTCTCATTCACCACAAACGAGCCGCAGTCATGATGTAATGTGAAGGATAAAACCTTCCTTTACATCATACATACTGGCTTTAGCCACTTTTTTGACACGGGCCGCACCCATCAGGATGCGGCCCGTGTGGTTTGCCTTACGCCTCGAACAGCAGGCTCTCCTCGGTCTGGGGATCGAAGAGGTGGATGACCTTGCTGGCGAAGGTGAAGTACAGCTTGTTGCCGTACACCAGGCTGGCGCGCTGCTCCTCAGTCAGGTCGATGGTGGGCAGGCGCAGGATGATCTTGTTCGTGCCGTCGGTGGTGACATGCAGGTGGAGCTCGCTGCCCATCATTTCGTTCACCAGGATGGTGGACTCGATGGCATTCTCCGTCTTGTCGAAGCACACGGTGGTGTGCTCAGGACGCACACCCAGG
Source organism: Christensenellales bacterium (assembly GCA_045126095.1). Taxonomy (GTDB): domain Bacteria; phylum Bacillota; class Clostridia; order Christensenellales; family Aristaeellaceae; genus UBA11524. The sequence continues at coordinate 9,698 of JBGVOA010000405.1, forward strand.
ATCACGTCCTGAGCAGCGGCCTGCTTGCGGGCGAGGATGTCGCCCTTCAGGCCCTCGACCTTCACGGTGGTGCCCAGCACGTCCACGGTGTAGCCATTGTCCTTGTTCAGCTTCGCGGGGATGAAGTTCATCTGCGGCGCGCCGATGAAGCCGGCCACGAACAGGTTCTTGGGGGTGTCGAACACCTCCTGGGGGGTTCCGACCTGCTGGATGAAGCCGTCCTTCATGATGACGATGCGGTCGCCCAGGGTCATGGCCTCGGTCTGGTCGTGGGTGACGTAGATGAAGGTGGTATCCAGGCGCTTGCGCAGCAGGATGATCTCCGCGCGCATCTGGTTACGGAGCTTGGCGTCCAGGTTGGACAGCGGCTCGTCCATCAGGAACACGGAGGGCTCGCGGACGATGGCACGGCCGATGGCCACGCGCTGACGCTGGCCGCCGGACAGGGCCTTGGGCTTGCGGGTGAGGTACTCGGTGATGCCCAGGATCTCCGCCGCCTGGCACACACGGCGGTGGATCTCGTCATTGTCCATCTTGCGGATGCGCAGCGGGAACGCCATGTTCTCGTACACGGTGATGTGGGGATAGAGCGCGTAGTTCTGGAAGACCATGGCGATGTCGCGGTCCTTGGGCTCCACGTCGTTGACGACGCGGTCGCCGATGGTCAGCGTGCCCTCGGAGATGTCCTCCAGGCCGGCGATCATGCGCAGGGTGGTGGACTTGCCGCAGCCGGAGGGACCGACGAACACCACGAATTCCTTGTCCTTGATCTGCAGGTTGAAATCATGCACGGCAATGACCTTGCCGTCGTAAATCTTCTTGACGCCTTCAAGCGTTACGCTTGCCATTTTCGTTTCCTCCTCAGTTTGGATTACGGGGCTATGCTCCACTTATTTGCCGTCGAGTGAGGGAGTGCAACTCCTCGTGATAATCCCTTCAGGATTTTCACGACTCCCTTTAGCCCTTCACAGCGCCGCCGGTAACGCCCTCGACGTAGTACTTCTGCAGCGCCATGAACAGCGCGGTGATCGGGATTGCCACCAGCACGCCGCCCGCGCAGAAGCGGGTGAAGTAGCCCTGATAGTCGTTGGTGTTGACCCACTGGTACAGACCCACGGCCACGTTGTAGCTGCTGGGGGTCTTGAAGGCCACATAGGAGGCAAAGACGTAATCGCCCCAGGGGCCCATGAAGGCCATCAGGATGGTGTAGATGACGATGGGCTTCGCCAGCGGCATGATGATCTTGAGGAAGACCTGGAAGCGGGTCGCACCGTCGATGCGGGCGGACTCGTCCAGCGACTTCGGGATGGTGTCAAAGAAGCCCTTGGAGATGTAGTAGCCCATGCCGGAGGACGCGCAGGAGATCAGGATCAGGCCGGGAACGGCGTTGACCTCGGTCAGGCCCAGCATCTTCAGCAGGTAATACAGCACGATCATCGTCAGGAAGCCGGGGAACATGCCCAGCACCAGCACCACGTTCATGATGAGCTTGCGGCCCTTGAAGCGGATGCGGCTGAGCGTGTAGGACACGGACAGCTGCATGATGGTCTGGATGACGGCGCAGCACAGTGCGATGGTCAGGGTGTTCATGAACCAGCGGACAAAGTCACAGTTGGAGGAATCCACGCAGCACATGAGGTCCACCACCAGCAGGATGCCGGCCACCAGCAGCGCGCTCTTCCAATTGCCGGTGGACTTCTCCAGCGGGTTCTTGGGCTTGCGGGTCAGGAAGAAGACGATGCCAGCCAGACCAGCCAGGTTGGTCACCACGGTGATGGCGATGGCGGCGGCGTCCTTCACCAGCAGCTTCAGGGAGAAGGCAGCGCCCTGGAACAGGAAGATGTAGTTATCCAGGGAGAACTGCTTGGGCACGATGTAGTTCACCATGCCGCCGGCTTCGGAGGCATAGGAACGGAAGGACTGCAGCACCAGGAACACGAAGGGGCACAGCCAGATGACGGACATCGCGATCAGGATGGCGTAAATGCTGGCATTGA
>JBGVOA010000406.1:0-1643 GCA_045126095.1 Christensenellales bacterium
CAGACCGATGAGATCTGGTTCCTGGGCGACGCGGTGGGCAAGGGCCCGGAAAATGCCCTCACCTGCGACTGGGTGATGCGCAACTGCACCCGCTGCGTGGGCGGCAACTGGGACTATGGCATCGGAGGGAAGGAATTTCCGGAGGACGGCTACTTCTGGGCTCAGCTTGGCCCGGAGCGCATGGAGTGGCTGCGTACCCTCCCCAGCGAAACGGACTGCTGGATCAGCGGCACGCATTTCCGCCTCTTCCACGGCCGGCCGGTCACGCCGCTCATTAGCGTGCAGGAAAGCAAGGAGGTCTTTGCTCAGGCCTTCCGCGCCAATGATACGACTTACTCCGGTATCATCTTCGCCGACAGCCACCGGCCCTTTGTCCGCACGCTGAACGACGGCTATGCCCTCAACACAGGCAGCGTCGGCAACAGCATGGGAGTCCCCAAGGCTCATGCCCTCATCATTGACGGTGAATTGGGCAGCCAGCAGGCGGATGTGATGACCATGACCATCCTCTCCGTGCCCTACGACAACGAGGCTGCAGCGGAGATCGCCCGGCAGGATGTGAACCTCCCGCATCGGGAGAGCTTCATCCGTGAGGTGCTGACCGGCATTTACTCCCGGGGCTGAACAGAGGTAACGAAGGCGACCGCATACATGATGTGCGGCCGCCTTTTTTGTTGCGGAAAAGACCTTCTTATATTGAAACGTCAGCTTATTTGTCCGGCAGCATCCAGCCCTTGTAAGCAAGCACCTCGCCGCCGCGGCGGGAAACATCCCCCGTCTGATCGAGGCTGGCGCGGTATTGGCGGGGGCTCATGCCCATCATCTGCTGGAAATTGCGGTTGAAGGAGGACGCTGAGGGCATGCCCACGGCCTGCGCGATGGACAGCACCGGATCGCTGGTGTTCGCCAACAGGATGCAGGCCTGATAGATCCGGGTGGAAATGACGAACTGCAGGGGCGTTGCATCCATGCAGGAGAGGAACAGGCGGCGGAAATGGGTCTGGCTGAGGTGACACATGGAGGCGAGGGTCTCCGTATCGCAGGGCTCCATGTAGTGATCGAGAATGTACTCCAGCGCGGGCTTAAGGGGGAAGAGCTTGCTGGGCTTGCTCACCTGCTGCGCGGTGGAGGAGAAATAACGGGAGAGCTCCATGTTCATGGCCATGGCATACACCCGCAGCAGCTGGGCGGATTCTGCCTGGGGATGCAGGGCTTCCTCCATCATGCAGTGGGCGAGGAAGGGAAGCCGCGCTGCCGGGCTGCTTTGGCTGAATTTAAGATAACGGCTGGGCCATTGCACTGACTGGCCTGCAGCAGATTTGGCCGCATCCAGCACCGAACGGGCAAGCGTGTCCAGATCCACAAAGAGGTAGCTCCACAGGCTGCGGCAGCCCTTGGTGGAGCAGGTGGAGTGAGGCACGTGGCGCGGGATCAGGAATACATCGCCTGCACGGAAGGAAACGACCTCATCCTCGAAGCGGATATGCCCGCTGTCCGAGTGGCAAAAGCCGATCTCAAGGCAGTTGTGGAAGTGCAGACGGGAGGACGGCGTATCTGAAATGCGCCACTGCTCGCCCGAGAGTGTGATCACAGGCAGATCCACCGGCAGGTCGTAGATGCGATATTCCACGACGTCCCTTTTT
>JBGVOA010000407.1:0-4092 GCA_045126095.1 Christensenellales bacterium
CGCACGCCAACGGCCAGGTCTTCCTCATCGTGGTCGTTGAACACGTAGTACTTATCCAGCGTGGAGGTGTCAAAATACACGTTGCCGCCCGCCAGATAGGCGCTGCCCTTTTCCAGCAGCTTCTCGATCATCTCGATGTACTCGTTGATGCAGTTCGTCGCGGGCTCCACCACGTCAGGGGTCTTGATCTGCAGGCGCGCGCAGTCGGCGAAGAACGCGTCGGTGTAGTACTGGGCGATCTCCATCACGGTCTTGTTCTCGCGCTTGGCGCCCTTGAGCATCTTGTCCTCGCCCGTATCCGCATCGGAGGCCAGATGGCCCACGTCGGTGATGTTCATCACGCGGGTCACGTCGTAGCCTTCATAGCGCAGGGCCTTCTCCAGCACGTCCTCCATGATGTAGGAGCGCAGGTTGCCGATATGGGCAAAGTGGTAGACCGTCGGGCCGCAGGTGTACATCGAAACCGCATTGCCGAAGCGCGGACGGAAAACTTCCTTCTTATGGGTCAGAGAGTTATAAAGCAGCATTCATATCATCCTTTCAAAGGGGTTACCTTGGTATATTCTTCATCGAGAGCGCATTTTCCTGCTTGACTCCAATACTCCGCCATTATTCCTGCCGGAACCGGAAAGCATAGAAATCGAACTGGCAGCCCGGCAGGGGCATCGCCCCTTTTATTCCTGCCGGAACCGGAACGCGTAGAAATCGAACTGGCATCCTGGCAGGAAGACAAACGTCACGCTGCACACGCCGGGCAGCACGTCGATAGCGAACTCCTGCCAGCCGCGGTCCGTACCGCGGAACTGTGCCAGCGTCGTGAGCGTCTGACCGTCCTCGCGGGTGAAGCGGATGGTGATGGGGTTCTCTTCCAGCGGCGTGCAGCCATCGATGGCCAGTACCGCACGTTCCGCCGTGCCGAAATCCATGTTCTCATAATCCAGGGACACGTTGTTGCCGATGCCCATCACGCCGGATTCCGTGCGGGTGAAGCTGTCGCCGTAAACGGAATCCGCATCCAGCGCGGATTGCTCCAGCCACGCGCGGCTCTGCCGGGTGAACACAAATCCCTTGAGGTGAATCTTTTCCCGCATGGTGATGCACAGGGTATGCATGCCCGTCAGGCGGCACGGAAGCTTGTATGTTTCCGGCTGATAGACATTCCAGCGGGAGGGCTTCTGGTAAGGCAGCACCGCGATAATCTCGCCGCCCTCGCGGGGATCGCCGTCCCAGAGGGTCACGTCGTAGTGGTTGCTGTCCAAGGCGAAGATCGGCAGGGTGATCTCATCCGAGCCGACGGGGCCGAAGTCCACATTGGCAAAACCGGCCATCGACTCCGCGCCGCGGGCAAAGGACACGCCCTGCTCGTTGCCGTTGCCGATGTCGCCGTAGCTGAGGGTGAACAGGCCGCCGGTGACGAAGCTGTACGGATCAATGTTGGGCTTGCCCATGCCGGTGATGGCAATGTCCTGCTGGCTGATGATACGCACATGGTCATAGCCGTTGCTGCACATGGCGCGTAGGTACACCGTATCATCGCCCAGGGCAGCAACGGTGACGACATCGCCGTCCACCGTGAACTCAGCGCAGTTGCTGTCAATGCCCTTGGCGTTGGTGATGCGGAAGGATACCTGCTGCGCATCCGCCGTATCCGGATGACAGCACACGCGGAAGGATACCTGCCGGTTCTCCGGGCTGAGATGCTTGTCGCCCAGGGGCGTCAGGCTGATCTTGCGGACGGGCGTTTCCTGCGGCATGGGTTCATCCTGACACAGCTGCAGCGCGCAGCTGCGGCCCTCCTGCATGCCGGTGAAGCTGCCATCCGTGCAGATCTCCGTGACCGCTGCCTCCAGCCCGGGAGCCGTGACCTCTACACGGATCACACCAGGGCGATCCGTGGCGCCGATCATGGCCAGGAGCTTGCCGTTAAACAGCCGGCGGGTGGTGGTCTTGTAGCCGTCCCGGTCCGTCGAATCGCCGTTATCAAGGCCCAGCAGGCGGCCCTCGCCCGTCACGCGCACATGCACGCGGTCACAGGCATTGTCCACCGGATGACCCGCTGCGTCTGCAACAGAGATGGTCACGAATGCCATGTCCTCGCCGTTGGCGATCAGCTCATTGCCCTTTTCGCAGGTAAGCACGAGTCTCGCACTGTCACCCGGGGTATGCTTTACATCCTCCGCAACGATCGCGCCGGATGGGTCATACGCCACCGCACGCAGTTCGCCGGGAGCAAAGGGAACCTGCCAGGTGGGGCGGCTCTGCTCCCAGTCGGTGCGGCTCACGTGCTTCACGCCCAGGCTCTCCCCGTTCAGGAACAGCTCGCACGCCGCGCCGTTTGTCATCACCGGCACGTCAATGGTTTGGCCCTCATTCCAGTCCCAATGCACACCGATATGCGCCATGGGCTCCGGGTTCCAAACGGACTTGCACAGGTAGAAGAAATCCTTCGGGAACACGCAGGTGTCCATCATGCCGAAATAGCTGTTGCGGGTATGATAAGGCGTGGGCTCACCGATGTAGTCAATGCCGGTCCAGAGGTACTGGCCGAGGGAGAAGGGCGTGTTGATATCCTCAATGAGGCACAGGCGCATGTCCTTGGTGCCCCAGGAGGTGGTGCTGTTGCCCAGGGAGGAGCACTGCAGATCATCGTCCGAGAGGATGGAGGCGCTCAGGGGAAAGCGGTATACGCCGCGGCTGGCGACGGACGAGGCCGTTTCACTGCCGTAGATGCGCCATTCCGGGTGCTTCTCGTGGTGCTCGGCGTAAAGCTTTTCACCGTAGTTGTAGCCCACCGCCTGAATGTGCTCAGCGCAGTTCTGCGCGCCCTGCCAGGCCATGAAGTTGCTGCCGATGGTGGTGAAGCCGTTTTGCTCCGGATCATGCCGGCGGACAAGGCTGCAGAGCATCTTCGTCGTATCCACGGCCGACGCGTCCACATGCGTGTCGAAGATCTCATTGCCGATGGACCACATCATCAGGCTCGGATGATTGCGGTCGCGCCGCACCCAGGCCGCCACATCCGCCTCAACGTCTGCATCAAAGAAGCGGGCATAATCGTAGGGCGTCTTCTGACGCTTCCACATATCAAAGGCCTCGCTGACGACCAGGATGCCCAATTCATCGCACAAGTCCATCACCTGCCGCGCTGGCGGATTGTGGCTGGTGCGCAGGCTGTTGACGCCCATGCGCTTCATGGCCTCCAGCTGACGCAGCGCAGCCTTGGTATGGAACGCGCTGCCCAGACAGCCCAGATCATGGTGGAGACACACGCCATGCAGCTTGAGCGGCTCGCCATTGAGCAGCATACCGCGATCCGCCGTCAGTTCGATGGTGCGGAAGCCCACATTCTCCCGGACAACTTGAGCGCCGCACCTGGTCTCCAGCGTGTAGCAGCGCGGAGCCGCCGTGCTCCACAGCAGGGGCGCATGGACGCGGATTTCCGCATGCGCCAGGTCCCCCTTCATGTACGCGGTTGCCTCTGCGACAACCTCGTCACCGTCCAGCAGGCGGTGCTGCACCGCACGTCCATCATCAGCGCCGGTCAGCTCCGTATCGACGCAGAGCAGCCATTCCGCATCCGCCATCTTTTTCGTGACGACGTAGGTACCGTCCGGGACAATATGGCACGCATCCTCCACATGCAGCGTCACATCGCGGAACACGCCTGCACCGGAGTACCAGCGGCTGTTGGGGCTCTTGTGACGTACATGGACGTGAAGAACGTTCTCGCCAGCCTTAAGTGCTGCCAGCGGCACGTCAAAGCAGGTGTAGCCATAATGATGCGTACAGATAATCTGCCCGTTGAGCAGCACATCGCAATCCATGTATACACCGTCAAAACGCAGCCAGACGGACTTGTCCAGCCATTCCTGAGGCACGTTCAACACGCGGCGATACCAGCCGTCTGCATCATCATAAAGGGCGTTATGGTTGAAGATGAGGAAGTCATGCGGCAGATCGACCGCCTGCCAGGCGCCTTCTTCCGCCTGAACAAGCTCGCTTCCATTGGGCAGCTTCACAAATTCCCAGCCATCATCGAAGAGTCTTTCCATGCGAATATCCTCCAGCATTTCTGCATAGATTCTTGTATTC
>JBGVOA010000408.1:0-3155 GCA_045126095.1 Christensenellales bacterium
GCCATCCGCTGTCGGACGAGGACGGCTTCCGCGCGGACGTAATGGACGCCATGCGCCGCATCCGCGTGCCGATCCTGCGCTGGCCCGGCGGGTGCTTCGTGTCCTCCTACCACTGGAAGGACGCCGTCGGCCCGGAGCGCAAGCCCCTGTTCGACAAAGCCTGGCGCGTGGAGGACCCCAACACCTTCGGAACCGACGAGTACGTGAAGCTCTGCCGCAAGCTGGGGTGCGAGCCGTACATCTGCACCAACGCCGGCACCGGCACGGCGGAGGAGATGAGCGACTGGGTCGAATACTGCAACCTGGAAAACGAGGGGCAGTATGCCAAGTGGCGCATCGCCAACGGTTATCCTGAGCCCCACGGAGTGAAATACTGGTCCATCGGCAACGAGAACTACGGGCACTGGGAGATCGGCGCAAAGTCGGCCGAGGAATGGGGCCGCCTGGTGCGCGAGGCCGCAAAGATGATGCGCCACGTGGATCCCACCGCCGAGCTGTCCGCCGCCGCCATCCCCGACACCGCCTGGACGATGAATCTGCTGCGCACCTGCGGCGAGTACATCGACTGGATCTCCATCCACGAGTACTGGGACATGATGCCCGAGGTGAACAACCCCACCAGCTACGAGCAGTGCATGGCCTTCACCGACCGCATCGACCACAGCGTGCGCGAGGTACGGGGCATGCTCGCAGCCCTCCGCTTGGACGGGCGGATCAAAATCGCCTTTGACGAGTGGAACCTGCGCTCCTGGCACCACCCGAACGTGCACTCCATCCGGCAGGGCGTGGGCAAGGCGACCTACGTCAGCCCCCGGGACAAGAACGACGACAACAGCACCTACACCATGGCCGACGCCGTGTTCACCGCCTGCTTCCTGAACGCCATGCACCGCCACTGCGACGTGGTCGGCATGGCCAACTTCGCGCCCATCCTCAACACCCGCGGCTGCATCTATTCCGATGACGACGGCGTTGTGCTGCGCAGCACATACCACGTCTTCGACCTGTATGTAAACCAGCTGGGCGACACAGTGGTGGATCTCTGGGCCGAGGGCGATATGCCGAAGCTGACCGTGCCCTTCAAGTGGGGCGGCGAAAGAACGGTGGACGCCATCGACCTGGTCGCCACCGCATTCTCCGATAAGCCGGGGCTGGCCGTCGCTGCGGTCAACAAGGATCCGGAGGCGGCGCACATGCTGCGCATCCCGCTGGAGAAGCCCTCCGCCGTTACGGTGATGACGCTGAACGGCGACAGCAAGGACGCCTATAATGACAAGGGACACGAGGTCGTTCGCGTCACCGAAACGGACCTTGGCGTGGTTCCCGAATTGGAGATCGCCCTGCCGCCCCACTCGGTGAACGTCATCCGGATCGGGTGATTCGCCCTATACCTACCCTATTTGCCCAATACCAACCCTGTTTCCGGTCGTTTCAACCGCTGTTCCCTTCCACTCAACCAGGCGTTGTGCTACGCTGATGATGCCGCGGAAGCACCGCCGCAGAAAGGAAATCCGCCCATGAACGAAAGCATGAAGGATCTGACCCTGGGCTGCCGCATCGCGCACCTCCGCAAGGCGCAGGGGCTGACGCAGGATGCACTGGCCGAGCGGCTGTGCATTACGCCCCAGGCCGTCAGCAAGTGGGAGAACGACCAGAGCTGCCCGGACATCATGACCCTGCCGCAGCTCTCGCAGCTGCTGCAGGTCAGCATCGACACCCTGCTGACAGGCTCAGCACCCGCTGCGTCCGGAGCGCCCGCCGTCCCGGCCCGCAAGCCGGAGGAGCTGATCGTCCGCCTTGCCATCACCGAGACGGGCGGCAACCGCTTCAATATCAACCTGCCCTTCACCGTGTTCCGCCTGGCCGCGCGCTACGGCAAGATCAGCATCACCTGGAACGAGTCCGATGTCTCGCTGGAGCAGAGGGCCAGCATGCTGGCGGGCATTGACTTCCGCACGATGGTGCAGATGATCGAGTCCGGCGTGACGGGCAAACTGCTGGAGCTGGACGATGGCGGCGAGCGGCTCGTGATCTGGACGGAGTAAAGGAGGGTGAGCTGATGAAGATTCGTATTTACGTCCCCGATGAGGACACGGAAAAGAGGATCTGGATCCCCACGGGCTTCCTGTTCAGCCGGGTGGGCATGTTTTTCCTGGCCAAGCTGACCTCCGCGCAGGCCCGGAAGAAATACGAGCAGAATCTGAACGAGCTCAGCCGCACCGGCTGGGACGCCGACCCGGACGATTTCATCACCGTGGACGACGTGCAGAAGGCCGAGCGCCTGACCCCGCCCATCACCGAAGCCCAGGCAAAGGAGCTGTTCACCGCCCTCAAGGACAGCAAGTATTTGCTGCGCGGCCTGCCCCTGATATCCGTCGAGTCCCCCGACGGCACCCGCATCCGCATCGACTTGTAACACAAACGCGCTGTACAGCCCGCTTTGGACTGCACAGCGCGTTATTCATTCGCCCATATGGATGATGCTGGACAGATTATCCACGATTGCCTTGGTCACCCAGGGCTTGTTCATGGTGTAGAGGTGGATGTGGGTGACGCCGTTAGCCACCAGGTCGATGATCTGCTCGGTGGCATAGGCGATGCCGGCCTGGGCCATGGCCGCCGGGTCATGGGCGAAGCGGTCGGCGATAGCGGCGAAGCGCGGCGGCATGATGGAGCCGGAAAGCTGCACCGCACGAGCCACCTGCTTTGGATCGCAGATGGGCATGACGCCTGCGCACACCGGCACGTCGATGCCCTTCTTCAGCGCCCGGTAAAGAAAGTTGTACAGGATGCCGTTGTCGAAGAACATCTGCGTGGTGAGAAAATCCACACCCGCGTCCACCTTGCGCTTGAGGTACTCGATGTCCTGCAGGCGGCCGCCGCTCTCCGGGTGGCCCTCGGGGTAGCAGGCCGCGCCGACGCAGAAGTCGCCCTGGGTGTGGATGAACTCGATCAGCTCGGCGGCGTAGGTGAAGTCGGTGCAGCGGGAGCCGTCCTTCGGCAGATCGCCGCGCAGGGCCAGCACGTTTTCCATGCCTGCGGCCTTCATGTCAGCCAGCACCTGGCGGACGTGCTCCCTGGTGGACTGCACGCAGGTCAGGTGGCACAGCGGGGTCACGCCGGCCTCCGCCACGGCCTTGGCCACTGCCAGGGTA
>JBGVOA010000409.1:0-4008 GCA_045126095.1 Christensenellales bacterium
TGTCCGCCGGAACGTCGCCGCGGGCCTTCCAGCCGCTGACCTCATCCACCAGGGCCGTCACGCCGGTTTCATCCTCATTGCAGGCAACGAGAGAACGGGCCCAGTCATTGCCCTCCACGGGCATGCACATCAGCCTTGCGCCCTTGAGGACGTAGCGACCCTGATGATGGCCCTCCACCACACGGAGGGTCTCCTCCAGGCTGACGCTGATCACGTCGCCGTCGTGCCAGGTACGCTCGATGGACATGCTGGCAGCGGTGCATTCCTTGCCCGCGTCGCTCTCCATGCCATTGATGGTGATCTCCGTGCTGCGGGCCCACTGCGGCACGCGCATGCGGACAACCGCCTTCGTTTCCTGCTTGCAGCTGATGTGGATGTGGCACTTGCCGGCGCTCTCGCGGATGGTCAGCACCAGCACGCCATCGCCCACGGGCACCTGGTAGCGGCCAGGGATGAACAGGTTGACGGCGAAGCCATCGGGCCGGGCCGTCACCGCGCTGGAGGCCAGGGCCGCGCAGCCACGGGCCAGACGGTACAGGGCACGCACAACGTGGTCAGCCTCCACGCGGAAGCAGTCCGCCTGGGAGGGCTTCTCAGCCAGCGCGTTGACGTACTGGAAGGCGCTCACGCCCTTCTCGCCCACACAGGCAGGGATGGCGTTGAGGGCCAGACGCTCCAGCGCCTCCCAGACCCATTCGCCGTTCTTTTCGCCCGCAGCAGCGCACAGCGCCTCCGTCCAGGCGCCCACGGCAGCGGTGCTCACCGCCGCAGACGGGGACGTGCCCTCCAGCATTTCATCGCTGGTAAGGCCGCCGCAGATCGCGCCATGGTGGCGCTGCAGCTTTTCATAGCCGGTGCGGGCCGCGCCCATCTCCGTTGCGGAGCCGCTCAGCCAGGCGCGGGCCATGCAGGCGCGCGCACCGTCTGCCAGCTTTTCCGGGCTGTTGGCGCGGATGAAATGGTTGTAGTAACCCTCGCGGCTGCCCTTCTCGATATTCAGGCAGGTTTCCAGCTCCTCGCAGGTGATGCTGCGGCTGGTGGGGCGCTGCACATTCACCGTGTTGAGGACGCTGGCCCAGTTCATCGCCTGCTGGGAAAGGCGGCTGACCATCGTCAGCAGCGCCGCCTTGCCCGTCACACGGTAGGCGTCCTCCAGCAGCTCCATCATTTCGGCGGGGTTCGCCCAGACGACGTCATCCGCCAGCACCTCGCTCCAGTTCTGGGCAGCCCAGGCGCACCAGCGGGCAATATGCTCCAGCAGGGGCTTGCGGGCTTCGTACTCGTACAGAGCCCAGCAGGCGCGCAGCACAGCCACCGCCTCATGGACGGGCAGGTCAAAGGAGCCGTCCTGCTTCTGGGCGGCCAGGGCGCGGCGGATATTGGCCGCAGCCTCGCTCTCGGCGGGCTCTGCCTGGGTCAGGCAGGTCAGACGGAAGGCGGGCTCCAGGGCCGCAGGGGCATCGTCACCCGCCAGGAGGGCCTGCAGGCGCTTCAGATTCTCGTGCTCAGAACGCACCATGCCGGCACGCAGGGCCTGACTGGTCATGGCCGTCAGCGGGGCCTTATCAAAAATCGGCTTCAGGGGCATAGCGATACCTCCAATATATGAGCGCAGTATGCGCATAATAAACCATCATTGATTATAGCGCATTTTGCCCGAAACTGCAATGTCTAACCTGTAAAAAAGAAAGAACCGCCCCGAAAAAGGCGATTCTTACACCCGCACATCCTCCACCGGCGGGAAATAGGTCACATGCATCCTCTGCAGAGCCCAGCGGGCATGCTCCGCCACCGCCGCCGAGGGCGATCCGGCATGCCGCCACAGATGCGGGATCAGGTCGCGCCGACCCGTGCAGCCCGCCACGATGCAGGCCCCGCCCAGCAGGCGGTTGTGCATGGTTATCGTCGCGCCGATGTGCTCGCGCAGCTTCACCGCGGCTGCCTTGGGCTGACAGAGGATCTCCTCCAGCGTCAACGGCAGCGGGGTCTCCTCCCCTGTCGGCTGCGGATTATGCGGACAACAGCGCTGGCACTCATCACACCCGACGATGCGTTTGCCCATCCTGTCCCGCACCACCTCCGGATAGGCCTGTCCGCTGACCTGCCAGTTGCGCAGGCAGCGCTCCCGGTGGAACACGCCGTCCTCCAGCGCATTGGTGGGACAGGCGGCTTCGCACCGGTGGCAATCTCCGCAGTGCAGCGCATGGGGGGCATCCTCCAGATGGTGGGTGGCAGGCAGACCCGGCGTAAGGGTGAACATCTGCACATGGAAGCGGCTGCCGAAGCCATCCCGGTAAGAAAGGGTATTCCGGCCCTGGGAAAAGCCGGGCAGGCGCGCGAAAATGGGCTTCAGGCGGATATCCTCCCGCCAGATCAGCCCCTCGTCCGCATGGGCTTTGGCCAGGTCATCCGCTGCACGGTAGGCCGTCTGGGAGGCGAAATAGTATGGATGAATCCACAATTCACCGGTCTGCGGCGTTCTTTCAGCCTCATAGGGCCACAACGCCAGGATGACGCTGTCCGCCGCTTCGCCGCACTCCGCGCCATCCAGCACGATGACCTCCGCAAAGCCCGCAGCCATCAGTTCGGCCACGATATCCATCATGTTCCTCCATCGTCAAAGCGGGAGGAGCCGCTGCCCCTCCCGCCAATAGCTTACTTGGTGCCAAAGAGACGGTCGCCCGCATCGCCCAGGCCGGGCACGATGTAGCCGTGATCGTTCAGGCGCTCATCCAGGCCGGCGACGTAGATGTCCACATCCGGATGATCCTGCTGCACGCGGGCAATGCCCTCGGGCGCGGCGATCAGGTTGACCAGGCGGATGTGCTTGCAGCCGCGCTTCTTGATCATCGTGATGGCGTCGCTCGCGCTGCCGCCGGTGGCCAGCATGGGATCAAGAACGAGCAGCTCGCGCTCCTGCGCGTCGTGGGGCAGCTTGCAGTAGTACTCCACGGGCTCCAGGGTCTCCGGGTCGCGGTAGAGGCCGATATGGCCGATGCGGCAGGCGGGGATCATATTGCTGATGCCGTCCACCATGCCCAGGCCAGCACGCAGGATGGGCACGATGCCCAGCTTCTTGCCAGCCAGCATCTTCACCGTCGTCTTGCAGATAGGGGTCTCGATCTCCACCTCTTCGGTGGGCAGGTCACGGGTGACCTCGTAGACCATCAGCATGGAGATCTCCTCCAGCAGCTCGCGGAACTCCTTCGGGCCGGTCTCGGTCTTGCGCATGATGGACAGCTTGTGCTGGATCAGCGGATGGTCAAAAACATGAACCTTGCTCATGGCATGATGCCTCCTTTGATAAAAATAACGGGGAACTCCTGCCTTATTATACTCCGCTTTTTCCTCCCGCGCAATCCCTTTTTGCACATCCTTGACAGTCCGGATGGAAATACCTATAATGAAACCAGCATTCCAAGGAGGTAGCCTTATGTTTCCTGCCGTCCCTTACAGCCGCTACATCATCGGTGAGCTGCCCTGGTACAGCGTGCTGATCGTCACTGGCATCATCCTCTGCTACATCCTGTGCAGCCGCGAGGAGAAGCGTCTCCGCCTGCCCAAGGACACCGTGCTCGACCTGGCCCTGTGGATCGTCCCCTGCGGCATCCTGGGCGCGCGGGCATATTACGTTCTCTTCAGCTGGGAGCTTTTCGCGGACAATCCCCTCTCGGCGCTCTATATCTGGGAGGGCGGCCTGGCCATCTACGGCGCGGTCATCGCTGGGCTGCTGACGGTGCTTGTCTTCGGCCTTTGCCGGCGCATCAACCCCTTCACGCTGACGGATATGATCGTCCCCTCCCTGGCGCTGGCGCAGGCCATCGGCCGCTGGGGCAACTACTTCAACATGGAGGCCTACGGCGCCCCGATCACCGATCCCGCCTGGCAGTTCTTTCCCATCGGCGTGCAGATTCCCACCGGTGACGGCTATGCCTGGCACATGGCCACTTTCTTCTATGAGTCCATGTGGAACCTGGCTGTCTTCCTTGTGCTGTGGTTCATCGTGCG
>JBGVOA010000410.1:0-5508 GCA_045126095.1 Christensenellales bacterium
ACACCGCAATGGCCGAGGAGGTGCGGCAGGCGATCTCCACGCCGTCCAGGATCAGGCGGACGTCGTCCGCTTCACCCGCACGCACGGCGATCTGCACATCCGCCGCCGTGCCGCGCAGGCGGTATACGCCGCCCGCCGCAATGGTCACCACGCGGTTGGCAAGGCCCGCCAGCTCCGCAGGCACGTCGCCGTGGGCTTCCACCACATGGGCCAGGTATACCGGCGCGGACGCATCCTCCGGAATGGCCTCGCCATTCACGGTGATCGCCTCGCCCAGGACGATCACCGTCTCCTCCGCCTCCTCTGCCGCCGCGAGGGTCAGCAGCAAGCAGAGGGACAGCAGCGCTGCAAGCAGTTTCTTCATACACGCTTCATCCTTTCAGAATAGATTGCTGATGTTATCCTACCACAGCTTTGTGACGGCCCTGTGAAGCGATGTGAACGGAATGTAAAAGCGGGCGCGCCGCAGCACGTCCGCCAGAGAATTACCGTTCTCCAAGGGGATTCCACGTCCCCCGCAGATAGCACCCGAGGAAGAGCAAGAAAAGCAGCAGGTTGTGGGCGATCATGCAGGCCCAGGCAGCCACAAGCCCCGCACCGCCATCGAAGAAGAACTCCGTGCAGATCCAGGTGCCCACGATGCGCACCAGCCACATGCCCGCCACATTGAACGCAAAGGGCTGACGAGTGCGTCCCACGCCCTGCATCATTCCCTCGACGATGATGGAGAAGCCGTAGAAGGGCTCGGAGACCGCCACCATCTGCAAAACCAGCGTGTCCAGGTCGATGACCTGTGCAGAACCGGAGAACAGCCCCACCAGCGGCCGCGCCAGCACGAACAGCAGCCCGCCGGAGAGCATCATCAAGCCGATCTCGATGGGCAGGAACATCCTTGCCAGGCGCTCCATCCGCTGCCGGTCGCCCGCGCCGTAGGCATTGCCCGCCAGGGTCGCTGCGGCAGTCTGCATGCCGTAGCCGGGGATGTAGAAGGCGGACTCAACGGTGTTGGCGATGGTGTGGGCCGCCGTGGCCACCTCGCCCAGGCCGTTGATCATGGAGGCGAAGACCACATAGCCCAGGGACGTGCCGAAGCGCTGGAGCATGTTGGGGAAAGCCACGCGGAAGGTGGGGCGGAGAATGGCCCAGTCCGGCCGGAAGCGCTGCCCCCGGGGCGAAATGAGCGGGTGCCGCCAGAGCTTCACGGCGATGTACGCGCCGCCCACCGTCACCGCAATGGCGCTGGCGATGGCTGCGCCCTCCACCCCCAGCCCCGCGCCGGGCATGGTGAAGGTCAGCCCCAGCAGGGTCATCGGCCTGGTGGGGTAAATGAGCAGGAAATTCAGCGTCACGTTGATGATGTTGACCGCCACGCCCACCTTCATGGGCGTTTTGGTGTCCCCCGCCGCACGGAGGAGCGCACCGAAGATGATCGTGGCCGCCCTGGGCAGCATGGGCAGGTACAGGATGAGGAAGTAGCGGCTGGCCATGGGCCGGATGGCTTCCTCCACCTGCATCCAGCGGGGAATGAGGCCGCTCAGGCTCAGCGTCACACCGGTGAAGAGCACGCCCAGGGTCAGGGTGACCAGCGTCGCCTGGGCGGAGGCACGGGCTGCGGCGTCCCGATCCTTCGCACCGCAGGCCTGGGCAATGAAGGCCAGGAAGCCCACCCCGAAGGCAGACACCATGCCGCCCACCAGCCAGCCCACCGTGGTGGTTGCACCTACCGCAGCGGTCGCGTCCGTGCCCAGGGAGCCCACCATGGCCGTGTCGATGTACTGCACGGCCGTCTGCATCAGCTGCTCCAGCATCGTGGGCCAGGCCAGGGCCAGAATCACCTTCATCATGCCAAAATCAAGCCGTTTCCGTAAGCTGCGCATACCCGTCCCCCGTCGTTCTCTCGTTGTTCTATGACATTGAAGCATTTTTCGCGCCGGATGTCAACCGGATTGCAAATTTCTTATGGAAAGGCTTGATTCTTCCGGGCGGATGCGTCATAATGGAAGCGGTGAGGTGAGAAAGCGATGTTCCACATCCTTGTGGTGGACGACGACAAGAACACGCGCCTGCTGATGCAGGCCATCCTGGAGGCGGAGCGCTACCGCGTGACCCTGGCCGCCAACGGCCTGGAGGCGCTGGAGCTGCTGGAAAAGACCCATGTGGACCTGATCGTGCTGGACGTGATGATGCCCGGCATGGACGGATACGAGTTCACCCGCACGCTGCGCGCCGCCCAGAGCGATCTGCCCATCCTGATGGTCTCGGCCAAGCAGATGCCCTCGGACATCAAGCAGGGCTTCATCGCCGGCACGGACGACTTCATGGTCAAGCCCGTGGACGAGGAGGAGCTGCTGCTGCGCATCCGCGCGCTGCTCAGGCGGGCCCGCATCGTCTCCGAGAGGCGCATCACCCTGGGCGCGGTCACCCTGGACTGGGACAGCCTGACCGTCCGCCGGGATGCGGAAACGCAGGTGTTGCCCCAGAAGGAATTCCAGCTGCTGTATAAGCTCCTCTCCTACCCCGGGCGCATCTTCACGCGCATTGAATTGATGGACGAGATCTGGGGCGCGGACAGCGATACCGGCTGGGAGACCGTCACCGTGCACATCGGCAGGCTGCGCAAGCGCTTTGAGGGCTGGACGGAGTTCAGCATCGTTTCCGTGCGCGGCCTGGGCTATAAGGCGGTGCGCAGCGAATGAAGAAGCAGCCGTCCCCCCGCCGCGATCCCCGGGCTGCCAGCGCCCA
Organism: Christensenellales bacterium; assembly: GCA_045126095.1. Lineage (GTDB taxonomy): Bacteria > Bacillota > Clostridia > Christensenellales > Aristaeellaceae > UBA11524. Next base: position 2,743 of record JBGVOA010000410.1, read on the forward strand.
GGCAAACTTCGCCCTCATCTGCTCGCTGTGCGTGTTCGTCATCCTCGTCATCACACTCCTGCTCTTTTCCGCCGGCACGCTCATCATGCAGTATTCCGGCCTGTCCGAGTATGTGGACAACACCTCGGCGCTGCCCTTCATCTTCTGCGCCATCGCCAGCTTCGCCATCGGCTTTTCCATCACGCCGCTGATCCTGCGCGTGCCCATGGGCCCCGTCAACCGGCTCATCAGCAGCATGCGCCGCCTGGCCTCCGGGCATTTTGACGAGCGGGTCGACCTGGGGCAGAGCACCCTGGGGCGCGAGTTGACCGACAGCTTCAACACCCTGGCCAGCGAGCTGCAGAATACGGAGCTGCTGCGCACGGACTTCATCAACAACCTCTCCCACGAGTTCAAGACCCCCATCGTGTCCATCCGCGGCTTTGCCCGCATCCTGCAAAGGGACGAAGCTGCCCGCGACCTGGCGCCGGAGCAGCGCGCCGCCTACCTGGACGCCATCGTGGACGAGTCCTCCCGCCTGGCCAGCATGGCCACCGGCATCCTGCACCTGTCCAAGGTGGAGAACCAGCAGATCCTCACCGACGTGGCGGAATTCAACCTCTCCGAGCAGCTGCGCCGCTGCATCCTCCTCCGGGAGAAGGACTGGACGCGCAAGGAGCTGGAGATCTCCGCCGATTTCAGCGAATTTTCCATCCGCGCCAACGAGGAGCTGCTGCGCCAGGTCTGGGTCAACCTGCTGGACAACGCCATCAAGTTCACCCCGCCCGGCGGACGCATCACCGTGCGCATCTACGCCCGCGCGGAGCTGCTCCGGGCCCGCAGCACCCTGCAGGTGGACGTGATCAACACCGGTTCGCCCCTTTCGGAGGAGCAGCAGAGGCGCGTCTTCGACCGATTCTGGCAGGCAGACCCCTCCCATGCCGCCGCAGGCACGGGCGTGGGCCTCTCCATCGTCCGCAGAATCGCGGAGCTCCACGGCGGCTCCGTCAGCGTGGAAAGCAGCCCGGAGGAAACCTGCTTTTCCGTCTCCCTGCCCAACGGGGCGTGAACAGGAAATGTTTGCGTTTTGTTTGGGAAATGTTTAGATTCAGTTTAGCTTTCCGTCGTATACTGATACTGGAAATTTGTTTTTCATACGACTGAAAGCGAGGATCATCATGGTCAAGATCATTTCTGACAGCACCTGCGACCTCTCTGCGGAGCTGATCGCACGTTACGATATCGACGTCATCCCCCTGCACATCGTGCTGGGCGAGGAGGACTTTGAGGACGGCCGCGGCATCAGCCCGGACGAGATCTATCAGTGGAGCGATATGCACCGCCAGAGCCCGAAGACCGCCGCCTGCTCCCTGGCGGACGCCATGGCTGCGCTGGAGCCCTATGTGAGCGCCGGGCGCGAGGTGATCGTGTTCTCCATCTCCTCCTCCATGTCCTCCACCTACAGCGTGCTGTGCATGGCTGCCGAGCAGCTGGACGCCAGCCACCTGGTGACCGTCATCGACTCCAAGAACCTGTCCACCGGCGTGGGCCTGCAGGTGATCGAAGCGGCGGAAATGGCCGCCCAGGGCAAGTCCGCCGGGGAGATCACCGCGCATATCAAAGCCATCCGCCCGCTGGTGCGCGCCAGCTTCGTGGTGGATACTCTGACCTACCTGCACCGCGGCGGCCGCTGCTCCGGCCTGGCGGCGATGATGGGCGGCGCGCTGCGCCTGCACCCGCGCATCGCCGTGGCGGAGGGAAAAATGTCCCCCGGCAAGAAATTCCGCGGCAAGATGGACCGCGTGATCCTTTCCTACGCGCAGGATATGGAGGCGGAGCTGCGCACGGCCCGCCCCGGGCGCGTTTTCATCACCCATTCCGGCTGCCCCGAGGAGACCATCGCTCCTGTGCGCGAGTGGCTGGAGAGCCTGGGCCGTTTTGAGGAGATCCACGTCACCCGCGCAGGCGGCGTCATCTCCAGCCACTGCGGCCCCGGCACCCTCGGCGTGCTCTTCATTGCCGGGGAATGACCGACAAGAAAGAATTGAGTGACTGCATATGAAGCTGCGTCCCCCTGTCGTTGATTACCGCAAACTGCGCCCCTCCAACCTCAACAGCCCGCAATACCGCCATGTGTGGCTGCTGCTGTACTGGATCGGCTATCTGGTCTCCTTCATCTTCATCGAGCGGCTGACCCCCGCCGCCTACCACCACCCGGTGCACATGGCCCTGGACGACCTGATCCCCTTCTGCGAGTGGTTCATCTTCCCCTACATGAGCTGGCATGTGTCGCTCCTGTGGATCAGCCTGTACACCCTGGCCTACGATGTGGAGGAATTCCGGTACTTCATGTACAACCTGATCCTCACCACAATGATCGCGGTGGCCACCTACATCATCTGGCCCAACGAGCAGCAGCTTCGCCCCGATCTGGCCACGCTGGGACGGGATAACCTCCTCACCCGGCTGTGCGGCCTGATCTACACCGTGGACACCAACACCAACGTGTGCCCCTCCCTGCACTGCATCGGCGGCTTTGCCGTAGCCTTCTGCGCAGTGAGCTGCCCCCGCTTCAACAGGCCCGGCTGGAAGGTGGTCTTCTACGCCCTGGCGCTGCTCATCTGCGCCTCCACCGTGTTCATGAAGCAGCACTCCATTGCCGATTTCTTCGCCGCCATCCCCGTCATCCTGCTGGGGTACTTCCTTTTCTACTTCCCCCGCAGAAAGGCCATTGCCGCAAAGGCCAAGGCAGAATCCGCTGCCGCGCAGGCCGCATAACCTCATCCA
>JBGVOA010000411.1:0-4296 GCA_045126095.1 Christensenellales bacterium
GTTCTCGCCCTCGCCGTAGCCGATGCCCATGTGGGCCATGCCGCCGGACTCCATGATGGTCTTCACGTCCGCGAAGTCCAGGTTGATCAGGGCGGGCAGCGCGATCAGGTCGCTGATGCCCTGGATGCCCTGGTGCAGCACCTCATCGGCGATGCCGAAGGCCTCGACCATGCTGGTGGTCTTGCTGACCACCTGCAGCAGGCGATCGTTGGGGATGACCACGAGGGTATCCACGCGCTGCTTGAGGTCGTTGATGCCGGCCTCGGCGTTGCGCATGCGCTGCTTGCCCTCAAAAGCGAAGGGCTTGGTGACAACCGCGATGGTCAGGCTGCCCTGCTCGCGGGCGATCTCCGCCACGACGGGAGCACAGCCGGTGCCGGTGCCGCCGCCCATACCGGCGGTGATGAAGACCAGATCCGCACCCTTGAGGGCAGCGGCGATCTCCTCGCGGCTCTCCTCAGCGCTGCGGCGGCCCACCTCGGGCACGGCGCCTGCGCCCAGGCCCTTGGTCACCTTCTCGCCGATCTGGATCTTCACCGACGCGCTGGAGCGCTGCAGCGCCTGCATATCGGTGTTGACAGCGATGAATTCCACGCCGCGCAGGCCGGCCTTCACCATGCGGTCCACAGCGTTGCCGCCGCCGCCGCCACAGCCGACCACCTTAATGGAGGCGTAGTTGCTGGTCATCTGGTCATTCTGAAGCTCAATCACTTTGCATCCCCCTGACATATTTACAATCGTCGATTTTTCTCTGGTTTATCTGCGTCCTCAGCCGCCCACGAGGGAGCGGAAGAAGCCGCCGAGCTTGCCGATCAGGCCCGAAGCCGCGCCCTGCTGCTGCTCCATGGTGTCGATGATCAGGTTCATCAGGCCCATGGAGGAGGAATAGACGGGCGTGGACATCTTCACCGTGCGCTTGGGCGTCTCGCGCACCGGACGGCCCAGCTTGGAGGACAGGTAGTCCTTGCCGCCGCGGTTGAGCACCAGGCCGCCGCCGGTCAGGTACACATTGGACCAGCTGCCCAGCTTCACGCCGCTTTCCTCCAGCGCCTTGCGGATCTCCGCCGCCAGCTCGTCCACCACCTGGGTGACGATGGGGCTGACCTCGTCGCGGGTAAAGGTGCGCGCAGGCTGGTCGCCCTGGGCGGGAATCTCATAGGTCTCGGGCGTGGCGGACATGCTGTACACGAAGGGCTGCTTGATGCGCGTCTCCGCCGCAACGAAGGACACATTAAGCGCGTCAGCCAGGGCTGCGGTGATGTAGCCGCCGCCGATATCGATGCAGCGGTGGAAGATCAGCGCATCGCCCTCCACAGCCATGATCTCGGTGCTCATGTAGCCCACGTCGATCAGCACGGACGTGCGGTCACGATCCTCCTCGGGCAGGTACAGCAGCGCCTCGCCCGCGGGGGTGGAGAAGAACTTCTTCACCGTGATGCCGATGTTGCTGTTCAGGCGCATGTTCACATCGTCCACGAAGTTGGCGTCCGCCACCACGAAGGAGATCATCGCCGTCAGCTCGCGGCCCTTGATGCCCACGGGCTGCAGGGTCTTCTTGCCGTCGTCCACGCGGAACCAGGCGGGGCTGGAATGGATGAGCGTACCGGGCAGCGTGCCCAGATTCTTCTCCGCCGCAGCGAAGATCGCGCGCACATCGTCCGCCGTCACGCGGGGATCGGGGCCTGCCAGGGACACCCGCGCCTCCGTCACATACACCTTGGTGAACGCGCCGGGCACGCCCACGTTGATCTCGCGGATCTTGTGGTGGCTCTGCTTCTCCGCCTGGGCGATCGCCTCGCGGATGCGGTTGTCCAGCTCGTTGGGATTGTTCCAGCTCTCATCCATGAATCCGTCATAGGACACGATGCCCGCGCCGACGACGTCGCAGCGGGTCGCGGTGCTGTTTTCCGCCACAAGCACAACGATTTTGCTGGTGCCGAAATCGATGCTCGCTACCGTGGTCTTCATAGAAATTCATACCCCCTGTTACCCTGCCCGCACGATGGGCGGCGCAGGAACAATGTGGAAAAGAAATCATCTGCGGCGGACGGCCTGTCCGCCCGTGCATCATGCTGGCCGTGCAAAAGAGCATGGTCAGCCCATCATCCACTTTACCATCATCTATTATAGCCATTTTATCCGCAGATTGCAAGGGTTTTCCTGCATTTGAAGGGATTTCATGCGCATTTTGTTGGCTTTGAGGCCCGCAAACTCCCCTTCTGCGGCCATTTGCAGCCCCACTGGCTCAGTAGGGCGGCGTGTAGGCAGGCGTTGCAGGGTTGGAAACCACAATCGTTCCGCCCGCCGCCTTGCCGTAAAAGCCGTTGCTGATCAGATTCCCATGGACAACCTGCATCGCGCGGATCTTCTCGTGGATGCTGCTCTCGTTGCCCAGCAGGATGGTCAGGCCGTCGCTGGTCTTCAGGGTTATGCTGTCCATGGTGGTCAGATCCAATTCAGTAATCATGTCCAGCCCGCCCAGCGCGCGCAGCTCAATGAGGATCTGCGTATAAACCGTCAGGCGCGAAGGCATCCGCAGGGTGACAGCCTGTCCCCTGTTGCTCTCCAGCACCTCCAGGCCCTGCACGGCGATCAGCCCCTGGGTGGGCGCCGTCAGATCGTTGTAAATCTCCAGCACCCAGCCGCGCTCGTCCAGCACGATCAGTCGGCCATTCTGCACCATCCAGCAGGCCGGCTGACGCTCGTGCACGTGGATGGTCACCTTGTCAAAGGACACATCCACCTGCGTGCAGCGCAGATAGCGCTCTTGCCAGGCAATGCTGTTCATCACCCTGGGCACCTCAATCTCCAGGGTGCTCATGCCTTTTTCGATGCCGGAAAGGGCGATGATCTGCTCATCCGTGAAGCGCTCGTTGCCCACCACGCTGATGGTGCGCACGGTGGCAAAGACGCTGTGGCAGAAAACCGCCGCCAGCAGGATCACCACCAGCGCGCCGATAAAGAACAGGCCTGCGCGGGAGGTGAGGCGGCTCCAGAGGGAACGGAGCGGCTGCATCGCCTTTTCACCGGCGGACATTTCCTCCACCAGCTCCTCGGGATGGTTCCAGTACTCCGCATCCTTGGGGTAGCCATCCTCCCGGGGATCATCGTAGACCCGCTCCCAGAAGGGGGCGCTGCGGGTATAAAGGCTGTCAGACCTCGCCTGACGCAGCTCCGGTGCAGCCTCGGGCTCGTCAAAGGGGTTGTCCGGGTCTGTGCGTGGGGGCTCCATCATCGGCTGCCCCGCATTCGGGACGGGCCCTGTGCCCATGCTGCCGTAGCCATCGCCCCAGCGTGTGCCGTCCATGCTGCATCCTCCCTTCCGGCAGCCCGCAGGACAGGTGTTTCCCCATCCTGCGCCGCCTGTTATCATCTGTTATGCCTGCGCAATCCTCCGCACATCCGCGCCCAGGGCGCAGAGCTGGTCTTCCAGGCGCTCATAGCCCCGATCGATCAGCGCTGCGTTGTCCACGCAGGTTTCCCCCTGGGCTGCAAGCCCGCAGAGCACCAGCGCCGCGCCCCCGCGAAGGTCGCGGGCCGTCACCTGCGCGCCGGTCAGCTGGCGCACGCCGTGCACCACCGCCGTCCGACCCGCGCAGAGGATCCTTGCGCCCATGCGGTTCATTTCCCCCGCATGGGTGAAGCGGTTCTCAAATACATTCTCCACAATCACGCCCGTTCCCTGCGCGACGGTCAGCAGGGCCAGCATCTGCACCTGCATATCCGTCGGAAAGCCCGGGTGGGGCTGGGTCTGGAGCACGGGAAAGGCCCTGAGCCGTGCGGGGGCCTTCAGGCGGATCTCGTCCGCCGTTTCCGCCATTTCGCAGCCCATCTCGCGGAGCTTGGCGTTGATGGCATGCATCGTGTCCACCGGTGCGTTTGTCAGATGCACTTCGCCCCCGGTGATGGCCGCCGCCGCCAGCAGCGTCCCGGCCACAATGCGGTCGGGCATGGGGGCGTACTGCGTGCCGTGGAGCCGCTCCACGCCGTCCACCGTGATGGTGGCGCTGCCAGCGCCCCGCACCCGCGCGCCCATGCTGTTCATGAAGGCCGCCAGATCGGCGATCTCCGGCTCGCGGGCGGCGTTGTGGATCACCGTTTCGCCCCTGAGGCACACGGAGGCCATCATCACGTTCTCCGTCGCGCCCACACTGGGGTAATCCAGGTGCACCTCGCCCGCATGCATGCTGCTTCCGTCGCAGTGGATTACGCCGCCTTCCTCCCGGATGACGACGCCCAGCGCGCGCAGCCCCGCCAGATGCAGGTCGATGGGCCGCATGCCGATCTCGCACCCGC
>JBGVOA010000412.1:0-1647 GCA_045126095.1 Christensenellales bacterium
AACAACGCCTCCATCGGCCTGCATCACGTCAACCACCACATCTATAACTTCGGCTCCACCAGCCTGTTCTTCGGCATGGGCACGGTGGAACGCGTGGCCGTGGTGGAAAAGGGCGTCACCCGCATGAAGCGCTTCCTGCCCATCGGCATCACGGCGGACGAGCGCGTCTGCTCCGGTGCGCACTATGCGCAGTTCTTCGGCACGATGAGCTACCTCCTTAACCACCCCGAGGAGCTGGAGGTTCCCCCGGAGAACGTCCGCTTTGATCCCAAGTGTGAATACCATGTGGAAAAGGTCGCGCCCGCTGCGGAGAAGGCCGCCGACGAGGCTGTGTCTGCCTGATCCATCCGCCTGCCCGTGAAGAAATTTGCGGTGCGGGCGTTTTCTGTTGTAAGGGATTGTCCTTCCTGTGTACTGAATGCCCTGCGTAAAAGGAAAAAGCCTCCGCGACGCCGAATGCTACAAGCGTAGAACGGCAGAACGGAGGTTTTTTCCATGAATATCGCTATCATCGGCCTGGGCCTCATCGGCGGCTCAATGGCCCGCACCATCAAGCAACGCACGGCCCATACGGTCTACGGCTGCGACCTGAATCCGCAAACCATCCAGCAGGCGTACCTGATGAACGCCATTGACCACGAGCTGACGGACGAAGCGCTGCGCACCTGCGACATGGTGCTGGTCAGCCTGTACCCCGGCGCGATCGTCGAATGGGTGAAGGCCCATGCGGCGGACTTCAAGCCCGGCTGCCTGGTGATCGACTGCGGCGGCGTGAAGCAGCGCATCTGCAGCGAGCTGGTTCCGCTGGCCCGTGCGGGGGAGTGGCACTACCTCGGCGGACACCCCATGGCGGGCCGCGAATTCAGCGGCTTCCGCTACGCAAAGGACGACCTGTTCGACGGCGCGAGCATGATCCTGTGTACCGACGGTCTGGATGATCCGCAGCTGCTGCAGGACACGAAGGAGTTCTTCCTTGAGCTGGGTTTCCGACGCGTGCAGTTCACCGACCCCAAAACCCATGACGAGATGATTGCCTACACCAGCCAGCTGGCGCATATCGTGTCCAGCGCCTACGTCAAATGCCCCCTGGCTGACAAGCACCGGGGCTTTTCGGCGGGCAGCTTCGCGGACATGACCCGCGTGGCGCGGCTGAACGAAAGCATGTGGACGGAGCTGTTCTTCGACAACCGGGAGGCGCTGCTGCCGGTGATGGAGGACCTTGTCCGCCGGGTGACCGAATACCGCGACGCGCTGCGCGATGGCGACGAGGCCGCCATGCTCCAGCTGCTGCGTGAGGGCCGCGAAACCAAAGAGCGGCTGGAAAGCTGATTGCCGGGGAGGGAAGGCTATGTCGGGCAAAAAGGCCATCATCGTGTCCGCATGTCTGCTGGGCGAAAACTGCAAGTACAACGGCGGCAACAACCGCAATGAGCGCGTGCTGCGCTATGTGGAGGGCCAACGGGTGATCCCGGTGTGCCCGGAGGTGGAGGGCGATCTGCCGTGCCCGCGTAAGCCTGTGGAATGGGTGGGTGACCGCGTGCTCACGGCGGACGGCACAGACTGCACGGAGGCCTTCCGCCTGGGCGTGGAGCGCGTGTGCGCACGTATTGCCGGGGAGGAGATCGACCTGGCGATTCTGCAATCGCG
>JBGVOA010000413.1:0-4301 GCA_045126095.1 Christensenellales bacterium
CAACTTCTCCGGCGTGCGCCACGATTCCGGCGACCCCTTCGCCTGGGGCGACAAGATCATCGCCCACTACCAGAAGTACGGCGCAGACCCCATGAGCAAGCAGCTGCTTTTCTCCGACAGCCTTGATTTTGACAAAGCGCAGGCTCTGCAGGAGTACTTCGAGGGCCGCGCCCGCGTGTCCTTTGGCATCGGCACCTTCTGCTCCAACGACACCTGCGTCAAGCCCCTGAACATCGTCATCAAACTGCAGACAGTGAACGGCCGTGCCGTGGCGAAGCTCTCCGACACCCCCGGCAAGGCCATGTGCCGCGATGACGACTTCCTCGAATATCTGCGCCGCTCGGTGGATTTCCGCCTGCACCGCGAAAAAGGCAGCAGCGTCAGATGACACAGAAGCCCCTCACAGACAAGCAAACCCCGGAAGCCCGCACACCGCAGGTTTCCGGGGTTCATTCATTTGCTTACGCTGTTCAGGTACGCCGCCTGACCAAGGGCAAACGCATCGTTGCCCTGCGCGTCAATGGCGACAATCAGCGGCAGCTCATGCAGCGTCAGCCGCTTGACCGATTCCGGGCCGAGGTCGTCCCAGCAGATGACCTCCAGTTCCGTCACGCAGCTTGCCATCAGCGCCGCCGCGCCGCCGACGGCTGCGAAATACACCGCGCCGTGCTCCTTCATCGCTTCGATGACGGCTTCTCCGCGCCCGCCCTTGCCGATCATGCCGCGCAGGCCGTGGGCCAGCAGTGCCGGAGTAGCAGAGTCCATGCGGACGGAGGTCGTCGGGCCGATGGAGCCCACAGGCCTACCCTCAGGCGTGGGCGTGGGGCCGGCGTAGTAGATCACCTGACCCTCCAGGTCGATGGGCAGCGGCTTTCCCTCCGCCAGCAGGTCAAGCATGCGCAGGTGGGCCGCATCGCGGGCCGTGTAGACCGTGCCGGAGAGCAGGATGTGCTCGCCTGCGCGCAGGGACAGCGCATCCTCCCGGCTGAGGGGGGCAGTCAGTTTCTTCATGTTCTTCCCCTCCTCACAGCACGTCCGTCGCATGGCGCGTCACATGGCAGCTGACGTTCACTGCCACAGGCAATCCAGCGATATGGGTCGGTTTCTGCAGGATATGCAGCCCCAGGCAGGTGGTTCTGCCGCCAAAGCCCTGCGGGCCGATGCCGGTGGCGTTGACGGCCTCCAGCAGCTCCCGCTCCAGCGCAGCGTAGAAGGGATCGGGGTTCTGCTCGTCCAGGGGGACCATCAGCGCCCGCTTGGCCAGCTCGGCAACCTGCTCGAAATCACCGCCAATGCCGACGCCCAGCACCATCGGCGGACAGGGATTCGCACCCGCCAGACGCACCGTCTCCAGCACGAAAGCCTTCACGCCCTCGACGCCTGCCGCCGGAGTCAGCATGGCCAGGCGGGACATATTTTCGCTGCCAAAGCCTTTGGGCGCGACGGTCAGCGTCACCTTATCGCCAGGGACAAGGTGCGTGTGGATGATGGCCGGGGTGTTGTCCTTCGTGTTGACACGGCGCAGGGGATCTGCCACGACGCTCTTGCGCAGCAGGCCGTCCACATAGCCGCGCTTCACACCCTCATGAATCGCCGCCTCGAAGTCGCCGGAAATGTGCACCTCCTGGCCCACGTCCGCAAAGACAACGGCCATGCCGGTATCCTGGCAGATGGGCATCTGCGTGTCGCGGGCGATGGCCTCATTGCGCACCAGCAGCTCCAGGATGCCCCGCGCGGGGGCAAAGGTTTCGTTATGCGCAGCCTGATGCAGCGCCGCGCATACGTCTCCGGGCAGGTTGCGGTTTGCCTCCACGCACAGGCGGGCAATGGCTTCGGTGATCAGGCCCGCGTTGATTTCGCGCATCACTCATCATCCTCTGCAAACAGTTTTTTCAGCCGCAGAGCCGCCTGCTTGACGGCGTTCTTCTTTGCGCCCTGCAGCACCAGCTCGCTCTGAGCGTCGCGCAGGTCGAGGCCGTCCTGCAGCATCGCCTCCACCAGCTGCGCCTCCAGGGAGACCTCGGCAGCGGGCGCCTTCTCTTCCGGCAGCACGACCTCGTGGAAGTCCAGCACCAGGCAGTACTCGCCCTTCTCCGTTTTGGGATTGGCCTTGAGCATGTCCAGCACCTCACCCGCCGTGCCGCGGATGGTCTTCTCGTGGAGCTTCGTCAGGTCGCAGGAGCAGGAGATGCGCGTGGCCGGCAGAAGGCCAGCGATGACCTCCACCAGCTCGGTCACCCGGTAGGGGCTTTCGTGGATGGCGCAGACTTTCACGGACTTCGCCATGTCCAGCAGCTTCTCGCGCAGATCCTTCTTTTCGCGGGGCAGGAAGCCGTAGAAGGCGAACTCCCGCGTGTCGAAGCCGCTCACGCTCAGCGCGCTCACCGACGCGCAGCAGCCCGGCACCGGGATCACCTCGATCCCCTTCTCCACGCAGGCCTTGACGAGGCCGTAGCCGGGATCAGAAATGCAGGGCGTGCCGGCGTCCGTGGTGACGGCCACGTCGATCCCCTCAGCCAGCATTTTTTCCGCCAGCCACGCGCCCTTGCCCTCCTCGTTGTGCTGATGGCAGGCCGTCAGCGGCGTGCTGATCTCAAAGCGGGTGAGCAGCTTCCTGGTGACGCGGGTGTCCTCTGCGGCGATGAGCGCCACATTGCGCAGCGTTTCAATGGCGCGGGGCGTCATATCGTTCAGGTTGCCGATAGGGGTGGCAACCACATACAGCGTCGGCATCACTCCACCTCCAGCTTCTGGCACACGCGGAGCTTGGCCGAGCGCGCGCGCGGGTTGCGCTCGATCTCCTCATCCGTGGGGGGCACAGCACCCTTGGCCAGCACCTTCACCATCGGCTTCTTGCCGCAGGTGCAGATGGGCGCTTTGGGCGGGCAGGTGCAGGGATTCTGCAGCCGCTGGAAGCAGCGCTTGACGAGGCGGTCCTCCAGGGAGTGGAAGGTAATCACCAGCAGGCGGCCACCGGGCTTCAGGCAATCGACAAAGTCGCACAGCGCCTTGTCCAGCGGATCCAGCTCGTCATTGACGGCGATGCGGATCGCCTGGAAGGTACGGCGGGCCGGGTGGCCGTCGTCCTTGCGGCGCACGGCCTTCGGGATGGCCGCGTCCACCGCATGCACAAGGTCGAAGGTGGTCTCGAAGGGCTTCTTCGCCCGGTGCTCGCAGATAATGGATGCGATGCGGGCGGCCCACTTCTCCTCGCCATAGTCCTTGATGACCCGGGCGATCTCCTTCTCCGACCAGGTGTTGAGGAGGTCGGCGGCGGTCATGCCCTGGGTGCGGTCCATGCGCATATCCAGGGGCGCGTCCTCGTGGTAGGAGAAGCCGCGCTCGCCCACGTCCAGCTGCGGGGACGACACGCCCAGGTCCAGCAGCACGCCGTCCAGCAGGGGCGCATCCGCCGCCTGCAGCAGCTGCTTGCCATCGTGGAAGTTTCCGTGCAGCGCGCGGAAGCCCGCGAAATCCTTCAGCCGCTCAGAGGCCGCGGCGATGGCCGTCAGGTCGCGGTCGATGCCAAAGAGGCGCGCCGTGCCGCCGGAGGCCCGCAGCATCGCGCCGCTGTGACCGCCGCCGCCCAGGGTGCCGTCGGCATAGGCGCCATCCGCCTTCACGTCCATCCATTCCAGGACTTCATTCAGCAACACCGGCTCGTGGATGAATTCCATCGCTGCTCCTCCTTACAATTCCAGAAAGTACTTATCCGACACATGCCGGAACCCGGCTTTTTCGTAAACATGGATCGCGTCGGGGCGGTTGGTTGTCAGCGTCACGTCGCCGAAGCCTCGTTCCCGCGCCATTGCCAGCAGCTCCTGCATCAGCGCCTGCTGATACCCGCGCCCGCGATGCTCCGGCATCGTGTAGACGCTCACCACCCAGCCGTGGCGCTTGTTCTGCAGGCACACCGTGATGGGCGGCAGCTCATCCTGCTCCTCCAGGGCGCACATGGCCACCGGCACGCCCCCAACGTATTTAAGGACGTAAAACAGCGAGTGATTCAGCCGCCTTCGCAGGTAGGAGGCGGTCACCTCCCGGTACTGCGCCGCATAGACGGAGAAATCCGCCCCCAGGGTGTACGTCCAGTGCTCCACCTGCTGACGGACGCGCATATCAGCAATCACGTCGATATGGCTCAGGTCAGCACGGACGATGCGGTTCGGATCCGCGTTCCCGCTCAGCGACCGCATCAGCGCCTCAAAATCCGACATGTCCGCACCTCCCTTCGTCCTTCCGACAACTCAATTCCAGGGTAATTCCATCACATTTCGCAGCCCACCCGCGAAATACAGCGA
>JBGVOA010000414.1:0-23594 GCA_045126095.1 Christensenellales bacterium
CGTTGCCTGTGCCTTTTGTCTCTACGAATCCGAAACGGATGACCCGGCGCATTATCTGCAGACGGACAGGATCTTCGACATGCCCGATCTGGCCTGGGAGCTGTTCCCGGACGAGCCCCACCGGATGACCTTCACCTGGCAGGAGGGCGCGTATCAGCAGCAGCCTACGGACGTGAAGTACCACTACTATTACAATTATGATCACTATCACGATGTGTATGCCCAGTGGCGCCTGAATCCGGAGGAACTGGCGACGGAAATCAACCGCGCGGAAGCGCTGATGTCCGGGGAGAAAACCTATACCCGCGGAAGCCATGGCGATTTTGAGTACATGGCTGTGTTGGGGCAGTGGTACCGGAACGGCGCGCTGTCGACCTGCACGCCCTTCGAGGAGGATCAACAGGATCTGACCATGTTCGCCTGGGATGCCGAAACAGGGGAGGTGCGCTACATTACCTGCGACCGGGATGATCCGTACTATATCACCCTCGACTGGTAAATTATCTTTATCATTCCGAAAGAAATTTCGAAACCCGGCAGGATTTCCATCTTCCATCACGAATCAAGATTCGACCTGATGTGCGTATCTGCGATCGGGTGAAAAAAGAAATGGGTCGAAGACCCCACGAGTATGGAGGTACATCCATGTCCGCGAAGATCAGACTGGACGCGCAGAACCTCGGCGCGACCATCAACAAGAACATCTACGGCCACTTCTCCGAGCATCTGGGCCGCTGCATCTACGGCGGTCTGTATGTGGGCGAGGACAGCCCCATCCCCAACAAGAAGGGCATGCGCACCGATGTGGTGGAGGCCCTGAAGCACATCAAGGTGCCCGTGCTGCGCTGGCCCGGCGGCTGCTTTGCCGATGAGTATCACTGGGAGGACGGCATCGGCCCCAAGGAACAGCGCAAGCGCATGGTCAACACCCACTGGGGCGGCGTGGTGGAGGACAACTCCTTCGGCACCCATGAGTTCCTGGAGCTGTGCGAGCAGATCGGCTGCGAACCCTACATCAACGGCAATGTCGGCTCCGGCACCGTGAAGGAAATGTCCGAGTGGGTCGAGTACCTGAACAGCCCTGGCGATTCCACCGTGGCGCAGCGCCGCTGGGCGAACGGCCGCAAGGAGCCCTGGAATGTCAAGTTCTGGGGTGTGGGCAATGAGAACTGGGGCTGCGGCGGCAACATGCGCCCTGAGTTCTACGGCGATCTCTACCGCCGCTTCAACACCTACTGCCGCAACTACACCAAGGAGCATCCGCTGTACCGCATTGCCTGCGGCCCCAACGTGGATGACTGGGCCTGGATGGACGGCGTGATGAAGGTGGCCGGCCACTACTGCGACGCCATCACTCTGCACTACTACACCCACCCCCGCGGATGGGAGGAGAAGGGCAGCGCCACCGAGTTCGATGCCGACGAGTACTACCTCACCCTGCGCAAGACCGCGCACATGGAGAACCTGCTCAAGGGTCACCTGGCCATCATGGACAAGTATGATCCCAAGCACCGCGTGGGCCTGATCGTGGACGAGTGGGGCACCTGGTTCACCTGCGAGCCCGGCACCAACCCCGGCTTCCTCTACCAGCAGAACACCATGCGCGACGCCATGGTCGCCGCCATCAACCTGAACCTGTTCAACAAGAACTGCGACCGCGTGGTGATGGCGAACCTCGCCCAGATGGTCAACGTGCTGCAGGCCGTGATCCTGACCGATGGCGATCAGATGCTGCTGACCCCCACCTACCATGTGTTCGACCTGTTCAAGGCGCATCAGGACGCGACCCTGATCCCCAGCGAGATCGAGTGCTGCGAGGCCGCCGAGGGCGTGCAGAGCATCACTGCCTCCGCGTCCGTGAAGGACGGCGTCATCACCGTGACCGCTGCCAACGTGGACTGTGACAACGCCCAGCAGGTGACCCTCGACATCGCCAACTGCGATGTGAAGAACGTCACCGCCCGCATCCTGACCGGCGAGATGCACGAGATGAACACCTTCGAGAACAAGGAGAACGTCAAGATCGTTGACTTCGCTGACTTCACCGTCACCGAGGGCGGCGTGGTGCTGAACCTGCCCGCCTGCTCCGTGGTCGAGGTCACCATCAATGGCTGATACCGAGCCGAGGAAGCAGTGCCGGTGCCTCCTGCGGGAGGCCGGGGAAGCGGAGATCGCCGCCAGCATCGCGGAATACGTCGCCATGCTGGATGACGCCGTCCGCGCCAGCGAGGCGGACTACCGCGCGCGCCTGGCCATCTGCGAGGGCTGCGAGCAGCTGCTCAGCGGCACCTGCCGCCTCTGCGGCTGCTACGTGGAGACCCGCGCGGCCAAGAAGGGCATGTACTGCCCGATGGTGCCTGCCCGCTGGGGGAAAATCGAAGAATGAAACAGAGGACGTACCCGGTGTGGGTGCGTCCTCTTTTGCGTGGGGGGACTCCTTCCGTCATCCGCCGGGGGTGGATGGCACCTCCCTCGGAGAGGGAGGCTTTGCGGGCGCGGGCCGCCTCCGTGCCTTCCCTTTGAGGGGAAGGTGGTCCCGCAGGGCCGGATGAGGTGTTTTCCTGGCGGGGGGATCAAAAAGGCCGCGCAGCCCGGAGGTGGGCGGCACGGCCTGGGGGATTGGGTCAGTAGGTGGTGTAGGGGATGTTGTTGTCGATGGCGTATTGGTGGGCGTAGGAGTTCGCGGGGACGCAGAGGATGAGGTTGGGGCAGTTGCAGAACGCTTCGTCTCCGATGGACGTGATGCTGTCAGGGAGGGTGATACTGGTCAGAGCGTCGCAACTTGCGAATACGCGATCTCCGAGGCAGGTGACGCTGTCGGGGATGGTGAAGCTAGTCAGGGCGTCGCAATTTGCGAACACGCTATCTCCAATGAAGGTGACGCTGTCTGGAATGTAAATGCTGGTCAGAGAGCGAGAGTTGGCGATTGCGCCCACACCGATGATTTGGATTCCTTCTGGAATGGTATAACTATCGTCTTGATACGTGTCCGGATAGTGAATCAGTTTTTTATTCAGCTTGTCAAAGAGAGCGCCATCAATGACTTCATATGTGGGGTGAGTATTTGAGATGATGATGCTATTTAGTGAACTGGCCATAAACGCGGCCTCTCCGATGGAGGTAAGGCTATCTGGGATAGTGATGGTGGTTAGACGGCGACACCCGCTGAATGCGCCATATCCAATGGAAGTAACGCTGTCTGGGATGAAAATGTTGGTCAGGGATTCGCAGTGGAAGAATGCATCATCTCCGATGGAGGTAACGCTTTTTGGGATTGAGATGTTGGTCAGGTGCCGGCAGTAATAGAATGCGTCGTCTCCGATGGAAGTAACGCTGTCTGGGATGGAGATGCTGGTCAGGGATGCGCAGTGGTAGAATGCACGATCTCCGATGGAGGTAACGCTGTTTGGAATGGAGACGCTGATTAGGGATAGGCAGTGATCAAATGCACGTTTTCCGATTGCAGTAACCTGATACTCCTCAATTACCTTGGGAATATCCAGCTGCTCAGCTTGACCTATGTAACGTGCAATCACGCAAGTTCTATCGCTATAAGTATCAATAGCATAGTCTCCGCAGACAACGCCCTCAGCCACCAGCACCGGCTCCGCCGTCAGCAGCTCCATCACCCGCGTCACACTATCCAGCACCGCAATGCTCTCTTCATAATACGCAATCGCCGCGGGCCAGTCCCCCGCTGCCTGGGCCTCCCGCCCCAGGGCATAGGCCTCCACCTCGTCCACGGTGGGGAAGCCCTGCTCCGGCAGCATGGCGCAGAAGTCCGCGTCCAGGCGCAGCAGGCGGGTGTAGAGCTCCAGGCGGCTTGTGTCCCCGGCCTCCGCGTCCCGCAGGAGGGAGGTGTAGTAGCCGAAGAGGGGGCTTTTCTTGTAGCGGCCCAGGTTATTGAACTGGGTGGCCAGGGTGTCCAGGGGCATTGCGCCCTCCTCGCCGTTGAGGTAGCGCAGCAGCTCCTCCTGCAGGGCGGTGTACACTTCCTCCTGATCCAGGGCGTGGGCGGTCACGAGGCCGCCGAAAACCAGGGTCAGCGTCAAGAGGAGCAGGGTGATTCTTTTGAGCATGGGCGTCGCCCCTTTTCGTCATTCGTTGTACTTATGATAGCACAGGCGCGGCCCGCCTGTCAAGAAAGGCCCTCCGCCCCTTCCCAAGGCGCGAAAAGTGTGCTATGATGGAGAAAATCCGCTGACGGAGGCCGCCATGCTGTATCTTTCCCGCTTCACCTTCCCGGAGGCAGAGCGCGAATCCGCCTTTTTCATCGACGAGGTCAAACGCACCTGCTACGATACATATTACCCCTTTGGCGTGCTGAGCGGCCGGGAGTTGTCCGCGCTGGAGTTTGAGCCGGTGACGATCCTCTATGGCGGCAACGGCTCGGGTAAAACGACGGCCCTCAACGTCATTGCCGAGAAGCTGGGGCTGCGGCGGGATGCGCGCTACAACCGCTCCTCCTTTTACGAGGACTACCTGCGCCTGTGCGATGCGGAAACGCGGGGGACGATCCCGCCGGAAAGCCGCGTCATCACCTCGGACGATGTGTTCGACTATATGCTTGATCTCCGGGCCATCAACGAGGGCGTTGACCAGCGCCGGGAGGAGCTCTTCAGCGAGTACCTGCGGGACAAGGATCCCCGCAACCCCTTTCGCTACCGCACCATGAAGGACTACGAGCAGCTCCGGCGCGTCAACCTCGCCCGCCGCAAGACGCAGAGCCAGTATGTCCGCACCCGCCTGAACGACAACCTGCGCGAGCAGTCCAACGGCGAAAGCGCCTACTTCTGCTTTACCAGCCGCATTCAGGAAAACGCCCTCTATCTGCTGGACGAGCCGGAAAACAGCCTCGCCCCTGCCCGGCAGATGGAACTGACGCAGTTCCTGGAGGACTCCGTCCGCTTCTACGGCTGCCAGCTCATCATCGCCACTCACTCGCCCTTCCTGCTGGCGATGCGGGGCGCGCGCATCTATGACCTGGACAGCACGCCCGTCTGCCGCCGCCGCTGGACGGAGCTGCCTGCCGTCCGCGCGTACCACGACTTTTTCCAGCAGCACGAAAGCGAATTCGATTGACAGGAGGATACCATCATGAAGACCATCCGTCTGGGCCGCACGAATCTCACCGCCAACTTCAACGGCTTCGGGGCGCTGCCTGTTCAGCGCGTGAACCTCGAAACGGCCGCTGCCATCCTCCGCCGGGCTTTCGAGGGCGGGATCAACTTCTTCGATACCGCCCGCAGCTACTCCGACAGCGAGGAGAAGCTCGGCTATGCCCTTTCCGATGTGCGGGATGAGATCATCATCGCCACCAAGACGCCGTCCACCACCGTGGAGGGCTTCTGGAACGACCTGCACACCAGCCTGCGCCTGCTGAAAACCGATCATGTGGACATCCTGCAGTTCCACAACCCGGACTTCGTGCCCAAGCCCGGCGACGGCACCGGCCTGTACGAGGCCATGCTGGAGGCGCGGGACAAGGGGATGATCCGCTTCATCGGCTTCACCAACCACCGCCTGCACCTGGCGGAGGAGGCGGTGCGCTCCGGGCTGTACGACACGCTGCAGTTCCCCTTCTCCTACCTGGCCAGCGAGAAGGATGTGGCGCTTGTCCGCCTGTGTGAGGAGAAGGATGTGGGTTTCATCTGCATGAAGGCCCTCTCCGGCGGCCTCATCACCCGCTCCGATGCAGCCTATGCGTACCTCGCGCAGTACCCGGTGCTGCCCATCTGGGGCATTCAGCGCCTGACGGAGCTGGAGGAGTTCCTTGCCTATCAGGACGCCCCGCCGACCCTGACGCAGGAGCTGGCAGCCTTCATCGCCCGGGAGCGCACGGAGCTTGTGGGCGATTTCTGCCGCGGCTGCGGGTACTGCATGCCCTGCCCGGTGGGCATCCAGATCAACAACGCCGCCCGCATGTCCCTGATGCTGCGCCGCAGCCCCACGGCGGGCCTGCTGGGCGAGTACTGGCAGAGGGAAATGGCCCGCATTGACGAGTGCCTGAACTGCGGCCAGTGCATGAGCCGCTGCCCCTATGGGCTGGATACCCCGGCGCTGCTGAAGAAGAATCTTGAGGATTATCGGACCTTCCGGCCTTAAAATACTTTGGATATCAAAGAATTTTTCCCATCCAGTTAATTGACAACGTGTTTTGACGGCGGTATCATAAAAAAGCGACTCCACACGACGAATGAAGGAAGGTACTCACATGACGAAAAAGACGAAGAAGTCCCGCAAGGGGCTGAAGATTTTCGGCGGGATTGTGCTGGCGCTGGTGATCGCCTACGCGGTGATCGCTCTCTTCCCCCGTCCGCAGAATTTTGAGGGCGTGAACCCCATGCGCAAGGGCGGCGAGCTGCCCATTTTCATTGCCCACGGCGGCGGCAACGAGGAGTTCCCTGATAACACGCTGGAGGGCTTCTACAATGCGTACAGCATTGACCCGAACGCGATGATGGAGACCGACGTGTCCATCACGGCGGACGGCGTGGTCATCCTCTCCCATGATGTGCGCCTGGACCGCAAGACCAATGTGACGGGCTACATTGCCGACTGGAATTATGCCGATCTGATCGCCCAGCGCGTGGACTTCGGCTACACGAACAAGGTCAAGTCCCAGGTGCGGGCGGAGGAGACGCCTCTGACGAAGTTCACCACCGATGACGGCCAGAACGTCTCCCCGGTGCAGGACTTCATGCCCGAGATCCTGCCTGAGGGCGTGCAGCCCCGCGACCCCGAGGTCTTCCTGGCCACCACGCTGGAGGACCTGATCCTGGCCTTCCCGGAGAGTCGCATCAACGTGGAGATCAAGCAGGAGGGCGAGACCGGCATGCGCTGCCTGGAGGCGATCCTGGCGCTGCTGGAGAAGCACGACGCCTGGGACCGCGTGGTGCTGGCCTCCTTCCATAACGATATCTACGCCGAGTACCAGCGCCTGCAGAAGGAAGAGGGCAAGAAGCTGATGTGCAGCCCCGGTCTGGGCAACGCCGCGCTGTTCTATGTGCTGCAGCTGCTCAATGCGGACGTGTTCTTTGGCGAGAGCACCACGGTGCTGCAGCTGCCCACGGAGTACGAGTTGGAGATTGCCGGGCTGGAAATGAAGATCGACCTGGCCACCCCCGGGCTGATCGACGCGGCCCACGACCACAACATGGCCGTGCACTACTGGACGATCAATGAGGTTGACGAAATGCGTGAGCTGATCGAGCTGGGCGCGGACGGCATCATGACGGACTACCCGCATCTGCTGGCGGAGGTCTATCGGGAGTATCAAGGAGAATAAGGAGAGATTGCCATGAATGAAAAGAAGCCTGTTTCCCGTTTGCGGCAGCTGCTCGACAGCGTGTACGGGAGAAAATGTTTTTGGATCATTCCGATTGCGCTCGCTGTGGCGACGTATGTGCTTTATCTTATCTTTGGCGAGGGTGAGGAGAAGGCGTTTTTGCTCATTGCCTCTCCGATCATGAGCTTCATCGCCTTTGCGGGCGTGTATGGTATTGTGTCGTTCCAGATCAGGAACCCGCAGTGCAGCGAGGGCTTTCTGAATGGAGGCCTGCTGATGTTCACGGTGGTCATCGGCTTTTCTGCGGTCGGGCTGCTGATCACCTTTCTGAGCAACGTGCAGCATGGCTATGCATTCTCGCTGCCCATGGTGCTGTCTGTGCTCAGCGCCATCTCCCTTGCCTATGGTAAGCGTAAGGATTGATAACTGTACATAAAAGCCGCCCGGAAGCTGGAAAGGCTTCCGGACGGCTTTTGCGTATATGGCTTATTCCACGATGCCGATATCCAGCACGGTGAAGTTGCGGCCCTCGTCGCCCTCCGCCATGCGGAACTCGATCACATGGGGCGCGCTTTCCACACCCAGCTCGATGATCTCGGTGATGATGTTGCCCCAGGCATTGTCGGCGCGGCCGGGGAGGGTTTTCACCAAGCGGCCGTCCACCCAGACCTCGCAGGCGCCGCGGTTTCCGTCCTTCTCCTGCTTGAAAGCGACGGTGAAGCGGGAGCAGGTGGCTTCAATGACCATGGGCTCGTTGCCGCCCAGGGCCGCCAGGTGCTTGAAGCCCATCTTGTAGGAGTAGCAGCGGTCGGGGCCCCAGACGAAGCTGCCCATGGAGGTGATGCGCTCGTCCTCGTTGCCGATGTTGACGAGGGTCTCCCAGGCCTTGCCGTAGCGGGCGGTCTCCGGCATCGTCCAGGGCTCGGCGGGGGTGGCCTCCGCCTTAGCAAAGTAGTTGCTGATCATCTCCGCGATGAAGCGGTGGGCGGCGGTGTTGGGATGGGTGTAGTCACTGGAATAGTCGCGCCAGGTGATGTTGCCCAGGGTGATCTGGGGCTGAATCGCGTCCTTGACGGAGATCATGCCCAGGTCGTAGTGGCTGCCCACCTGCTGCATGTGGGGCTGGCAGGAGTAGCCGCTCTCCATGAAGGTGAAGATGAGGACGACGGCAGGCTGGCACTCGTCCGCCAGGAGCTTGCGGATCATGCTCTCGTAGACGATGCGGTAGGGCATCTGGTTGCTGTCGTTGACGGCGAATTCCACAAAGACGATGTCCGGCTCATGGCGCAGCACATCCTGCTCCAGGCGGGTGATGCCCAGCACGGAGGGCGTGCCGGAGATGCCGGCGTTGACGTAGTGCAGGAGCTTGGGATCGGGCATGTAGGCGTCCGCAAAGGCGTGGGCGGACAGGTAGGCGTAGCAGCGGGTCTGCTGGGGCTGCGCCAGCGCGCCCTCGGTGATGGAGCCGCCCAGGTAGGCGATGGTGACCTCCTCGCCCGCGCGGGCCTTGGCGATGGCAGCCTGCACGCGCTGGGTGTTTCCGACGGAAACAAGGGAGTTCTCCAGCATCTGGGGGGTGAAGACATCGTCCTCCGCCTGGGCAAGGCCGGGGAGGAGCAGCGCGCACATGAACATCATGAGGATCAGCAGCTTCAGCATAGTCAATCTCCTTCGCTTCCGCGTGGGATTTTCTACTATTATAGCACACCCGGGCTGGAAAGCAACAGCGGAGGCGGAAATTCGCTCCCGGCCTGTGCGGTACACAAAAGGGCAGCCCTCCCGAAGGAAGGCTGCCCGGGGGATATCAGGTTGTGCGGATTACTCAGCCAGAGCCAGCTCAGCGGCCTCCTCGCCGGCGATGCGGCCGAAGACCACGAAGTCGGACACGGCGTTGCCGCCCAGGCGGTTCGCGCCGTGCACGCCGCCGGTGACCTCACCAGCCGCGTACAGGCCGGGGATCACATTGCCCTCGGTGCTCAGCACCTGGGTCAGGGTGTTGATCTTCACGCCGCCCATGGTGTGGTGGATACCAGCGGTCACCTTGATGGCGTAGAAGGGGGCGGTGTCCAGGGGATTGGTGAAGGACACGCGGCCGAAGTCGGGGTCGTTCTTGGCAGCCACATAGCCGTTCCAGGCGTTCATGGTGGCGGCGAAGGTCTCAGCGGGCACGCCGATCTGAGCAGCCAGCTCCTCGTAGGTCGCGCCGGAGAAGACGAAGCCCTTCTTCACGTAGCCCTGGATGGTAGCAGAAGCCTGCAGCATCGCGTCGTCCACGATCAGCCAGGAGTAGGAGCCGGGCTGGGCGATCTCAGCGGCGGACACCACGTCGCGGGTGCCGACCTCGTCGATGAAGCGCTCGCCATTGGCGTTAACCAGGATCGCGCCGTCGCCGCGCAGGCCCTCGGTGATCAGGGCAGCGGTGTCAGCCTGCACAGTGGGATGGATCTGGATCTGCTCCATGTCAACCACAGCAGCGCCCACGGCCTGAGCCATGGCGATACCCTGGCCCTTCAGGCCGGGCGCGTTGGTGGTCATAAAGCCTTCCAGCTCGGGCTTGAGCTCAGCGACCATCTCCAGGTTGGCGCCGAAGCCGCCGGCGGCCAGGATGACAGCGTCCGCATTGACGGTCACGGTGTTGCCGGACTTGCCAGTGGCCTTGATGCCCTTGGCAGCGCCGTCCACCATGATGATCTCATTGGCAGTGGTCTCGAACAGGATGGTGATGTTCTCGTTGGCCTCGCAGGCATCCTCCAGCAGGGGGATCATGTAAGCGCCCACAGAGGTCTTCTTGCCGTCCACCTTGGGCCAGTGGATACGGTTGACGGACGCACCGCCGAAGGCGCCGGTGTTGGTCAGGTCGATGCCGTAGCTGCGCAGCCACTCAATGCCCTCGGCAGAGTTCTCAGCCAGCACCTCGACCAGCTCGGGATCGTTGATGCCCTTGCCGCCGATCATGGTGTCCAGCTGCATCAGCTCAACGGTGTCGAAGTAGTCGGTGCCGCCCTGCTGGTAGGCCATCCACTGGTTGCGGACTTCCTCGGCCAGCTCGGTGATCTCCTCGTTGTCAGCGTAGGAGGAGACGGAGGCCAGGGTCTTCTCAACGCCGGCGGCCTGGCCGAACTCAGCGTTGTCCTGGTAGGGAGTGTCGCCAGCGTTCATGCCGCCGGTGGCACGCACGGAGTTGCCGCCCACCACAGCCTGGGACTCCACGATGATGACCTTCGCGCCCTTCTCGGCAGCGGTCAGCGCGGAAGTCATGCCAGCGCCGCCAGCGCCGACGATGACCACGTCGACGGTGTACTCAGCGTCAGCGTCAACGGTCTCCTCAACCACAGCGGTCATGTAGTCGGCGGGGTTCACGCCAGCGGCGGTCAGGGCCAGCTTGGCAGCCTCGATGACGCCGTTGGAGGTGAAGGTGGCGCCGGACATGACGTCCACGTTCACGGTGTTGCCGGCCACCATCGCGGCGGGCACGGACTCCAGCGCGGGGGTGCCGATGCCGGGGGTCTCGCTTGCGCCCTCGGCGGTCATGGCGGTGATCACGCCGTCTTCCAGCGTCACGGTGACGGTCACGTCGCCGCCGAAGCCAGCGGCGGTGCCGGTGCCGGTCACGGTCTCGGCCATGGCGGGCACGACGCACAGCATCATGCACAGCACGGTCACAAGAGCAATGATACGCTTCATGAATGTATCCTCCCAAGTAAAATGTATTTCTGCAAATTGCAGACATGGATAGTATAACACAAATTATCCATAAAGGGAACCCTATTTGTGAAATAAATCACGGGAATTTCAGGGCCTGAAAGCGCTTACTGGAAAAGGCGCAGGAAAATGCCGCACGAGGCGGTTTGAAATGGCGGAATGGCCCTGCCAGAGTTGCTTTGAAACGGAATGCTTCATTTATAATGCCCCCTGATGGGAACAGGGCGGATGCGCTGCGGTCCCGGCCGCATGCGGCGTCAGGCGGGGGCGTGGGAAGGATAAGAAAACGGTTACACGCTGCAGAAATGTGGAGGATATGGATGTCACGGTTGGCAGCGCTTACATGAAAAAATCGACTTTTGTATAAAACAAGTACAAAAATGGGTCGAAAATGTCTGTTTTGTACATAAGTTGCATGATTTTTTCTATGTACGCTTTTGCTCAAATGGCTTATAATGAAAGTGCTCACATGGACAATTCAGTTATACAGACCGGAGGTGAGGGCATGGAACGTCGTCGCACGGTCGGCCAGTACCGCGGGATTGATTTATTCATTTTCGCGCTGCTGGTCGTGGCAGGCGAGTGGGTCGTGACCAACGCCGCGCGGTTCTGGTTTCCCGATCAGCTTTATGCGCTGAGCGTTACGCCGCTGCTGACCGCCATCGTGATGATGCGCTGGGGCCCCTGGGCGGCCATTCACGCGGTGCTGGGCGGCGCAGTCTATTGCCTGGCCACCGGAGCGCAGGGAACGCAATGGATCGTGTACTGCGCGGGCAACCTGCTGAGCCTGGCGGCGCTGGTGATGCTGCGGGGCTCCGGCAAGGAGCGGATCCGGCAGGATGCGCTGCTGACGGTGACCTTTGGACTTGCGGTCGTGCTGCTGATGCAGATGGGCCGCGCACTGCTGTCGCTGCTTTTCGGCGGCACGGCGGCGGGCATGATCGTTTTCTTCACGATGGACGTGATCACCCTGCTGTTCACCGGGGTCGTCATTGCGATCGCCCGGCGGCTGGACGGCGTTTTCGAGGATCAGATCAACTACCTGCTGCGCGTCAACCGCGAGCAGGAGGAAGAAAAGGAGAGTTACTGATGAAGGGTAAGGCGAATGCGGCGGATTATCTGATCTATGATCCGGCCAGCGATACATACCGTGAAAGCCCTGAACAGGCCGTGCGTGACGATGTGGAGAAGCACTACTGGCTCCACGTTGGCCGCACCATCCTCAAGGACTGGCGCTTGTATGTGATGCTGGTGCCGATGCTGCTGGTTTTCCTGCTGTGGCGCTACCTGCCCATGTACGAGCTGCTGGGCGCGTTCAAGGTGCCCAGCGAGGTGCTGGACGTGGCGGATCGCGACTTTGCGGGCTTCTCCTTCTTCAAGGAGCTGCTGGTCGGCGGAGGCTCGCTCTCCACGGACTTCTGGCGCGCGCTGCGCAACACCTTCCTGGTCAGCTTCTACGGCCTGTGCTTCGGCTTCCCGATGCCCATCATCCTGGCGCTGTTCTTCAATGAGGTCCGCTCCAATGTCGGCCGCAGCGCCCTGCAGGTGATGACGTATCTGCCCAAGTTCATGTCCACCGTCGTTATGACCTCCCTGGTGGCGATGCTCGTCAAGCAGGGCTCCCTGACCAGCAGCATGGGTATTGTCTCCCAGGCGCTGGCGAGCCTTGGCCTGATCTCGCAGGAGGTGGCGGAGGCCGGCCTGCTGAACAACCCGGCCTTCTTCCGCGGCATCTACCAGATCAGTGGCATCTGGGAGGGCGCGGGCTACGATTCCATCGTGTTCTTCGCGGCCATCATCGCCATTTCGCCCACCAGCTACGAGGCGGCGCAGATCGACGGCGCGGGCAAGATGGCCCAGATGCGCTATGTGGTGCTGCCCAGCATCACCTCCACCATCGTCATCATGCTCATCACCCGTATCGGCTCGCTGCTGAACGTCGGCTACGAAAAGGTGATGCTGCTCTACAACACCGAAACCTATGTCACTGCGGACGTCGTTTCCACCCTGGCCCAGCGTCAGGGCGTGGGCGAGGGCAGCAGCCTGCGCGGTCAGGCCGTTGGCTCCGCGGCGGAAATGATGAACAACGTCATCGGCATGATGCTGGTCATCGGCGCAAACAAGATCGCCCAGAAGGCGTCCAACGTCTCGCTCTACTGATGAAAGGAGGTTTCAACCCATGAAAAGAAAGCTTGAGATCTCCGAGCTGATCTTCCGCATTGTCAGCTGCACGCTGCTGACCATCTTTGCCATCGCCTGTCTGTATCCCTTCCTGTACGCGGTTTCCGCCTCCATCAGCGGCCGCCACGCGGTGGAATACGGCGAGGTGGTGCTGCTGCCCAAGGATATCCAGTTTGAAGCCTTCGCCAAGATGTTCAACGACAACCTGTTCTGGAATGCCTATTCCAACACGTTGTTCCTGACCATCTACGGCACCGTCTGGGCGCTGGGCTACTCCATTCTGGGCGCCTACGCGCTGAGCAAGAAGCGCCTGCTCTTCCGCAAGACCTTCAACTTCTTCCTGGTGTTCACGATGTGGTTCTCCGCCGGTATCGTGCCCCAGTACCTGAACTACATCGATACCCGTACGGTCTTCCATGCCATCGGCATCATGGATGACAAGTGGCTGGTCGTCATCGCCATGGGTATGGCGGCGATGAACATCATCCTGCTGCGCAATGCCTTTGAGGGCGTGCCGAGCGAGATCGAGGAGGCGGCCATCGTCGACGGCGCCAGCGAGTTCCAGGTGCTCAGCAAGGTCTACATCCCCATGACCAAGTCCACCATCGCGACGGTGACGCTGTTCTTCGCCATCTCCCGTTGGAACGGTTACTTCTGGGCCCGCCAGATGATCCAGAACCCCAACGAGAAGCCCCTGCAGGTGTTCATCCGCGAAACGCTGGAGTACTACCAGAACACCGAGAATACCTTTGGTTGGGCCGAGAACTATGCGCCCGACTCCATCATCTACGCGCTGATTGTCTGCTCCATCGTGCCGATCCTGATCATCTACCCCTTCATCCAGAAGTACTTCGCCAAGGGCGTGAACGTCGGCGGCGTGAAGGAGTAAAAGCTGACGCGTCGCTAAAATGCTGAAGTTTCAGCAATTTGCCGTCGGCAGACCCTGAATCGAAAATCGGCAACATGCGCGGCGATTTTCGTGCGATTCCGTCAGGAATCGCTTCCTTACACGAGCGAACGGCCGGGAGGGCTTCAGCCCGACCAGTGAGCGAGTGCAAAACTCGTCAAAATGCCAGAGCATTTTGATGACACCGCAGGTGTAATCAGCGCCGCAAACGTGCGGCGATGATCGATAAAATGGAGGGAGGGGGCTTGCCCCCCGACTAACGAGCCGAATGCTGGCATTCGGCGAAGTGTAATCAGCGCCGCGCTTGTGCGGCGATGATCGATAAAGAGAAGGAGGAACCTACCATGAAGAGAATCCTTTCCCTGGTTCTGGCCCTGGTGATGGTGATGTCGCTCGCGACCTTCGCCTCTGCTGAGGGCAACTACGCCGAGGGCACCGTGCTGCGCATGGCCACCGGCTACAACAGCGCCAAGACCGGCATGTTCTTTGACGCGGGCGTTGCCGGCTCCGGCATCACCCTGGCTGACGGCGTGACCTACAACGCTGGCGACCTGAAGCCCACCTGGGTGGCTGTTGAAGAGCTGCTGGGCATCGAGTTCGAGGATCGCTACCAGGGCAACTCCGCCACGAACGAGTTCAAGTTCTGGAAGGATCGCCTGGGCGAGGTCGACATGATCTCCGGTAACGCGGCTGCCCTGTCTGAGTACGGCGAGGCCGGCAAGCTGGTCAACCTGGCCGACTACCTGGACATCATGCCCAACTTCAAGGCGTACCTGGAGGCCAACACCATCGTTCGCCTGTCCATCACCGGTAACACCACCACCGGCGCCATCTACTTCTCCCCCTACTTCGACGGCGTTAACGACATCGAGCGTATGCCCCTGATGCGCGTTGACTGGGTTGCGAAGCTGCTGGACGGCGAGGGCGAGTTCACCGCTGACGCCTCCAACATGACCGCTGCTCCCGTCTACGAGCCCTACATGCCCACCGCCGGCACCGTCGAGATCGACGTTGTGACCGCTGACGGCACTGCTGTTGAGACCATCACCAAGAATTACGACGCCGCCGGCAACATCGTTGCTCTGATGAACGCCGCTGGCTCCATCTCTGGTGTGGACGCTGTCAACATGCTGCGTACCTACATCGACACCGCTTACAACGGCTACTATGGCACCACCCGTTCCAACCTGTTCGTGGGCCAGAACGCTGCCTGGGACGCTGACGAGCTGGTTGCGCTGCTGCGCTGCGTGGTCGCCAACCCCCAGACCCTGAATGGCACCGAGTCCGTGCAGGGCATCTTCTCCCGTGAGGACGCCAACAACCAGCGCCGCGTGGATATGTTCCGCTTCGCTGGCACCCTGTTCGGCGTGCGCGGCATGGAGTCCCGTCAGGACTACCTGTTCGTTGGCACCGACGGCATGCTGCATGACGCCCGTCAGGAGCTGGACACCTACGTTGCCCTGGGCCGCATGAACGCTATGGTTCAGGAAGGCCTGATCTCCAAGTCCTTCGTTGACATGTCCGCCGAGACCTCCTCCACCATGCTGGAGAACGATCTGGGCTTCATGCACTACGACTACAACCAGACCCAGACCATCCTGAACGAGACCAAGCTGCAGGACGGCGAGAAGTACATGGCCGTGATGGTTCCCGTTGCCAAGTGGTTCGACGGCACCGACGAGAACGGCGTGTTCATGCGCTTCACCGAGTCCTGGCGCTCTGTTAAGACCGACGGCTGGGCCATCTCCGTCGAGGGCGTTGCCGGCGACGACAACAAGCTCTACGCTGCCCTGGCTCTGATCGACTATGCTTACTCTCCCGAAGGCCAGATCATGATGTCCTACGGCCCCGACGCCTTCATCAAGACCAACGCCGATGGCTCCTACGTCACCTTCAACTTCAACGGCCAGCAGATGCCCGTCATCGCCGACGAGACCTACGCTGAGCTGTGGGAGAAGGCTTCCGGCAACTACACCAACTACGCCCGTCAGTACCTGGGCTCCACCCTGTCCTTCGTCAAGAGCCAGGCGTTCGAGTACCAGTGCACCCACGAGGTCGGTAAGGAAGGCGCTGGCTACATCTCCAACGCCATCGGCCTGGGCACCATCAAGCACCCCGAGCTGGCCATCACCGAGAATCCCTGGTACACCTCTGTGCCCACCGTGCTGCCCCACACCACTGACGACAGCATGACCATCGCCAGCTACACCGAGCTGGGCGCCTCCGGCCGCTTCTCCAGCACCAAGGGCGGCAGCAACCTGTTCTGCGACATCATCGTCAACGGCTTCGTCGAGGACGGCCTGTCCACTCCCGAGGAGTGCGTCGACACCCTGACCAACGCCTGGAACGGCTCCGGCTACCTGTTCATCAAGGAGCTGGCCTGGATGGATCTGCAGGACTACTACGCCACCTTCGAGTAATCCCAATCACAGGTAAACACAAGTAACTACAACCCGTCCACCCCTGCGCTGAGCCTTCGGGCCCGGCGCGGGGGTCGGGCGGGGCGTAAAAACGGGGGAAGTCATGATGTATAAGAAACAAATGACGCTGCAGAAGGTCATCTGTCTTTTGGCGGTAATCGCGAGCGTTGTGTGCTTTGTTTACGCGCTCGGCCTGATGACGGATGTATATGACGGGCTGTCTCCCGTGCAGGATACCAAGCGTGTGGGCCAGATGCAGAAGATGTTCTACCGGGGCTGGCCCAAGGGCGAACCCTACCCGGAAACCAACTTTGAGGTCTATCAGGAGATGCAGCCCTTCAACAGAACGATGCTGCTGGTCTCCATCGGTCTGATCCTGCTGGCCGTGCTGCTGTACATCACCAACACGTCCGGGCGCAGGAAGTATTACGTTGGAAATTACATCGCCACGGGGCTCAATGTAGTGGCCCAGATTGCGGCGGTATGCTGGATACATGTGCAGGTGACGGGCTTCCGCGCGTCCTATGCACTGGTGAACCAGGAGTTCCTGGCCTTCGTGCTGGAGAAGCAGAGCAAGCCCTTTGTGTACTCCACCTTCTGGTTCGATGCGCACTATTTTGTGATGGCGCTGTCGTTTGTGGCGGCTGCGCTGCTGGTTGTGAATGTAATCTGGAAGCTTGTGCTGATGAAGCAGGAAAAGCGTCTGATTGAAGCAGGAAAGGCGGTGTCCGCATGACGACTGATGATCGCTTTGTAAAGCGCGACCGCATGCGCTATACCAAGAACAGCCTGTCCTCTTCTCTGGCGCTGCTGGCCATTGTGTTCAATGTCCTGTACTTCGTCAGCATCTACCAGTCCGATAAGGGTAAGTTCTACTACACCATCCTCATCGGCGCTTCCGTTCTGTATAATCTGGTCTTCATGCTCATGGCGTTCCTGTCCTCTGAGGGCGTGAAGAACTATAAGCCGGGCTACTCCTGGCTGCTGCTGGCGCTGGGTGTGGGCCAGGTTGCCCGCATCTTTATCCTGCCCCAGCAGGCCCACGAGGCTGTTGTTCAGAATGCGCCTGTGATGGGCGACGCGCAGTACACCTACGTGCTGGTCTGCCTGATTGCCTCGGCTGCGTGCTGCATTGTCAGCGCTGTCATCAACCTGATCAAGAGCCGTCAGCTGGCGGAGCACATCGCTTCGATCGAAAAGCAGGCGGCGTAAGGAGGCGTACAAATGGCTGAGCTGAGTTTGCAGCACATCGATAAAATCTACGATAACAATGTGCAGGCCGTGTTTGACTTCAACATGGACGTGAAGGATGGCGAGCTGATCGTGCTGGTCGGCCCCTCCGGCTGCGGCAAGTCCACCACGCTGCGCATGGTCGCCGGTCTGGAGGACATTTCCGCCGGCACCCTGCTGCTGGACGGCAAGGACATCACCCGCATGCCTGCCAAGGACCGCGACATGGCCATGGTGTTCCAGAACTACGCCCTCTACGGCCACATGACCGTGTATGAGAACATGGCCTTCTCCATGACGCTGCGCAAGGAAAAGCCCAACGTCATCCACAAGAAGGTGCTGGCGGCGGCGGAGATCCTGGGCCTGACGAGTCAGCTGAACAAGAAGCCTGCGCAGCTCTCCGGCGGTCAGCGCCAGCGCGTGGCCATGGGCCGCTCCATCGTGCGCAACCCCAAGGTCTTCCTGTTTGACGAGCCGCTGTCCAACCTGGACGCCAAGCTGCGCGGCGCCACCCGCCGCGAGATCCTGCTGCTGCACAAGCGCCTGCAGGCCACCATGCTTTACGTCACCCATGACCAGACCGAGGCTTTGACCCTGGCGGACCGCATCGTGTGCATGTCCATGGGCCATGTGCAGCAGATCGGCACGCCCCTGGAGCTCTACGATACCCCTGCGAACCTGTTCGTGGCCGGCTTCATCGGCCTGCCGCCGATGAACTTCTTCGACGTTCTCTTTGAGGACGGCAAGCTCAAGGGCAAGGGCTTTGAAGTGGAGCTGACGGACGCGGAGCGCGCCACCCTGAGCGGCTACAACATGCAGGAGATCACCCTGGGCGTGCGTCCGGAGGACATCTTCGAGGGCAATGCCATCCCGGTGAAGGTCTTCTCCAACGAGAACCTGGGCATGAACACTCTGGTGCATGGCCACATGGGTGAGGGCCTGCGCATCAGCGCCAAGCTGCGCGGCTGGACGAGCTACCGCCCGGGCGATGAGATGCGCGTGGAATTCGGCCGCAAGCATTTCTTCGATAAGAAGACCACCAATGCGATCAGAGGGGAGGGGTAAGGCAGATGAAGTTCTTCGCAGGCGTGAAGGAATTTTTCCGCAAGCGGATCGTTGCGCTGAAGCGTAAACCGCAGATCATTGCACTGCTCGTGCTGTTGGCGGCTTTTGTGTATTACTCCTTCAACCTTACGCATGTTTCTGACAACACCGCTTACATCCAGGGAAAGGGCATGGGCTTGAGCGCCTTTGTCATCATGCTCTTCTCCGTTCTGGCGATGGTGTGCTTCCTCAATGCCTTCCCTCACCGTAAAAAGGCCAATGTGCCCATGCTGGTGCTGCTTGTTGTGATGCTGGGGATCGTCTTTGGCTGCAACATGTATTACGATGCAACGATCGACCAGGCCTTTGTGGACTGGAAGGCGCAGTACACCACCCAGTATTCCAAGCTGGGACAGGACGCCATTGTGAAGGCGCAGGACGGCCAGGCGCTGGCGCTGAGCAGCGTGGAGGATACGCTGAAGCTCCAGGAGGATGCGCAGGCTGTTGCCGAGGAAGCGCAGAGCCTGAAGGCGGAGATCGATGCGCTGGCTGAGACGGCGCAGGAGACCGACAAGGCTGCTGAAATTCAGGCGGCGGTGAAGGCTGCCGACAAGGCCGTGAAGAACGCCGAGAAGGCGGTCGGTACGGTCGCCAAGAAGGTGGAAGCGGCGCAGACGGCGGCGGCTTCTGCCACGGCTGACCTGGAGAAGATCAACAGTGCGCTGCAGAACGAAGGCGTGCTGCCGGCAGAGAATCCCGAAGCGGAGACTGCCCGCATGATGCTGGATGACCTGACCAAGCTGGCCAACACGGTGAGCACCGCCGGCAGCAATGCCAGCAAGGCTGCCGAGGACGCCCGTAAGCAGCTGACCAACGTGCAGAATGAGGTCGGCAAGCTGGAGAAGGCGCTGGCGGCGATCAACGGCACGGAGCTGGTTGACGAGGCTCCTGCGGAGGAAGCCCCCGCTGCTGAGGCTGCTGCGGCGGCACCCAGCGTGGAGCTGCCTGCCTACCTCAGCGCAGAGGTGGCGGAACGCACCGAGGCTTCCTTTGAGAAGCGCGTGCTGGAGCATTCCTTTATCGAGCAGACGCAGCATGTGCTGCATGTCCACCGCATCATCCTGGGCGTTGCCCTGGCCCTCCTGGTGCTGCTGCCCGTTTACGCGCCCCTGATCCGCAAGATCAACACCTCCGTTGAGGTGGAGGCGAACACGGAGATGGGCGAGCTGGATCTGGACGACGCAGAATGACCGACGACCGGGGGCGGGGCGATCCCGTCCCCCGGCGCGGATGACTGGTGAATTTGATCAATGGCGAAAAAGAAAACGGCGCCTGTCCGCGAAGAAACGCGGGCAGCCGCCGAGTACTACAGGTTGAATACACAGGCCGTGGAGGATCTGGTGACAGCGGATGAGTCCAACTCACCTGAGGTGAGCGAGGAGGAGCTGCGCAAGTACCAGTCCGGAAAGAGATGGAAGACGCCTGAATGGCTCAAGATCGTGCTGATCAAGGCATGGTTCGCTGCCTCAACCTTCTATTTCTTCATCTTCGGTTTGGGCGGGCTGATGCATCCCTCGGATCTCAATCTCATCACCGGCGTTGTGCTGGGCTTTGTGATCGACATCCTGCTCAACAACCTTCTGCGCTTCATGGAGAAGACGCCCGGTGCGAACGACCGCTGGCTGTTTGTGGGCGTGAAGGGCTTTGCCTCCCTGCCGCTGAATGTGCTGTACGGCCTGCTGCTGATGGGCTGCGTGATGCTGACGTATCAGCTGCTCAACACGGGCCTGAATGCGCTGACCGGCGCGGTGCCCATGGAGGACGGCAGCCTGCCGGTGATCCTCGGCGCGGAGCCGATCACCTTCGGCCTCTTCGCGATGGGCTGGGATGCGCTGTTCCTGCTGATGAAGCGGACGATGAAGCGCATCGTAGCGGACGCGAAGGCCTCGGCGGGGAAGTAAGCATCAGGGGGCCTCGGGCTCCTGCTCCTCCGGCGCGTCGGGCGCAGCGGCCTGCTTCAGGCGCATGTAATGGCTGGGCGACATGCCGTACTTCTTCTTGAACATGCGGGAGAAGTACAGCGGATCGCGGAAGCCGCACATCACGGCGATGTCCGCCACGGTATCCGAGCAGTTCATGAGGGTTTCCGCAGCAATCTGCAGGCGCTTGTTGTTCAGGTACTGGTGGGGCGTGACGCCGAACTCCTTCTGGAACAGCTTGCGCAGGTAGTCGATGCTGCCGGGCAGGGACTCCAGGTAGTCCTCCAGCTTGAAATCGCAATCGGCATAGTGGTTGATGATGTGATGCTCAATTTCATCCACCACGCCGGAGCGGGGCTTGCCCGTCTGGTATGCGATGAGGTAGTAGCTGATGAGGTTCCCGTAGGCCGAGAGCAGCGCGGTGCGCTCCTTCCGGTCAGAATAGTAATGGTAGAAGGCTGCGTTGAAGGCCTGCAGCAGGAACTGGTTGCTGTCGTCCACGATGACGGTGGGTTCCTTCATCGTCAGGATGGGCGAAGCCATGTTGATGTGGATGTTGTTGAAGCCCTGCGCGCTGTCGTTGGAGTGGGGCACATCCGGCGGGATCACGACCACGTCGCCCCGCTTGTAGGTGAGATTCCCCTTGGGAAAGTGGAATGTGCCGCCGCCCGCGGTGCAGTACACATATTCCCAGCTTTCATGGCTGTGCTGGGCAACGGTGAAGACCGTTGTGTGGCGGCCCACAAAGGTGATATCATTCATGGAGGCAGCTCCTTTCGAATCAGACAGCGCGGCGGCTGGCGTACAGGCGGCTCGCGTGCGCTTGGTTGGGCGGATGCGTCCGACAGAATTCAGTCTGATGCGATCATTATAGCAAAACAAATCCGATTTGTCCATGCGAAAAACGGAAAAATACAGGCGGAGTGATCCGTCGCCGTCTGCCTGCGGGCAGCCGAGCTCAAGGAGGCAATGGTATGGCGTATCTGACGCTGCGGAAGATCAACAAGATTTACCCCAACGGATTCCATGCGGTGCATAACTTCGATCTGGAGATCGAAAAGGGCGAATTCGTTGTGTTCGTCGGCCCCTCCGGCTGCGGTAAGTCCACGACGCTCCGCATGATCGCGGGCCTGGAGGACATCTCCGGCGGCGAGTTCCTCATCGATGGCGTGCGCGCCAACGAGAAGGGCCCCCGTGAGCGCGAGGTGGCGATGGTGTTCCAGAGCTACGCGCTGTACCCCAACATGACGGTGTACGACAACATCGCCTTTGGTCTGACCCTGCAGGGCGTGGACGAGGACGTGATCGAGCAGCGCGTCATGAAGACGGCGAAGATCCTGGGCCTGACGGACTACCTGGATCGTATGCCCCGCGCGCTTTCCGGCGGCCAGCGCCAGCGCGTGGCCATCGGCCGCGCCATCATCCGCAAGGTGGGCGTGTTCCTGATGGACGAGCCGCTGTCCAACCTGGACGCGAAGCAGCGCGTCACCATGCGCTACGAGATCGCCCAGATCCACCGCGAGACCGGCGCCACCACCATCTACGTCACCCATGACCAGACCGAGGCCATGACCCTGGCGGACCGCATCGTGGTGATGAAGGACGGTTATGTGCAGCAGATCGGCACGCCCTATGAGCTGTACTACAAGCCTGCGAACGTGTTCGTGGCGGGCTTCATCGGCGAGCCTCCGATGAACTTTGTGCGCGGCACGGTGGAGAACGGCGCGGTGATGTTCGGCGACGTGAAGCTCGATCTCAGCCACAAGCTCAAGGACGTGGCGGCCTGGGAGGGCAAGTCCATCGTCTTTGGCTTCCGCCCCGAGGCCATCAAGCTGGGCGAGCAGGCGGACAGCTATGTGGTGAACAGCATGGTTGAGCTGACCGAGATGCTGGGCGACAACACCAACGTCTACATCAACGTGGCGGACGCGCAGGCGATCCTGAAGGTGGACAGCCACGACACCCCCGAAATGAACGAGGCCCTGACCTTCTCCATCCCCTACGGCGAGGTTTACCTCTTCGACGGCGAGACCGAGATGGTCATCAACGAGGAATAAGCCGCAATGCGGTATGATCCCCCGCGCCCACACCGGGTACGGGGGATTTCTCTTGCCTGGAATGCGCGCGTGTGCTATAATCGGAGGGAACCAAGCAAGGAGGCGTGCCCCATGAAGAGCTACCTGATCAAGGACACCACCCGCGAGGAGCGGGAGCAGATTGTCGCCGAGGCGCTGGGCAACATCGAGGCCAGCTGCGACGGCTGCATGCCCGGCCTGGCGGAGATGTATCAGGCCTACATTGACGGCGAGATGGAGCTGCGCGAGTGCAACGCGGCCTTCCGCGCCCGCTACATTTCGGGGCAGCAGGGGCCGGAATCCCGGCGGAGCTGCTCCGGCGGACTGTTCTGACGGCCACATGAAAGGCGACCCATCCGGGGATTCCGGGTGGGTCGCCTTTTGTTATTCAGCGTGGCGGGCGTCGTATTCCTGCTGGAACTCCGTCAGCCAGTACAGCCACTCGTCGTCGTCCAGCTTCCGGGCCTGACGGAGGCTGTACTCCAGGCTGGACTGCAGGTACTTCCGATCCATGTCCAGCAGGCGGTCGCGGATGGTGAACGCTCCGGGCCAGTTCAGGTCCTGCAGCCACTCCAGCAGGCGGTAAAGGTGGGGGTTCAGCTCCTCGTCGCTGTGACGGGCGAGGATCATCGCGCAGCCGTCCCACACGGATTTGCTATTTTTCGGCGGGTTCAGCATGGGCTGCACGAAGACATGCAGGTTACGGATCTCCATGGCGGCTTCGATGACTTCCGGCGGGATGTCCCCGGTCGGGTGCCAGCAGAGGGC
>JBGVOA010000415.1:0-5930 GCA_045126095.1 Christensenellales bacterium
CTGAGCGTCTCCACGCTCATTCTCTTCCGGGAGCAGAGCCATCCGGGCCGCTGCATCGTGGCCTACAAGGATCATGTGAGCGAGATCGTCAACCTGACGGATGAGGAGCGCAACGCCTATTTTGCGGACGTCAACCGCGCCGCCAAGGCCATCCACGCCGCCTTCCACCCCGATAAGATCAACTACGGCGCGTACGGCGACACCGGCTGCCACCTGCACTTCCACCTCGTTCCCAAGTACAGGGACGAGTACGAGTGGGGCGGCGTGTTTGCCATGAACCCCGGCCAGACGAAGCTGACCGACGCCGAGTACGCCGACATGATCGAGCGCATCAAGGCCCACCTGTAATCAGACTGCAGCACAAAGCCGCCCCGGAGGCATCACGCTCCGGAGCGGCTCTTTTTCGTATTTGGTTGACCTTATTTCGTCAGGCCCAGGTACATGGTGGACATCGGCGGGATCGTCGCCCTGCCGGACAGGCAGGCAGGCTTCTGCCAGAGGAAGCTGCTCTCCCCATCCGCCAGCACAGCCCATTCGCCTGCGGGGAGGTTGAGTCCCACCGGATTTTCAGATGCGTTGACGGCCAGAACAAGCTGTGACCAGGTGCTGTCCGGCCCATTGTCCAACAGCAGGGCTGCCGCGTCCTGCGCCAGCTGGCGGACGCGGATGAGCCGATCCCCCGCATTGGCGGATTTGTCCGTCAGTGCGGGCAGGCGCTTGCGCAGGGCGATCAGACCCCGGTAGTAATCCGTCAACGCGGCATTCTTACAGCTGCGCTGCCAGTCCATGGCGTTGATGGACAGCGGGCTGCGGTAGGAATTCTTGACCCCCTGCTTGGTGCGGCCGAACTCCTCGCCGGAAAGCATGAACAGGTGGCCCTGGCAGCCCGCGAGGATGGCGAAGGCCAGGCGGTTGGCCCGCAGCACCTTTTCGCTGCAGCCGGTGAAGTCCCGCTTCGGGTCGAGGGTGCAGACCAGCTTGTCCCACAGCGTCCAGTCGTCGTGGGAGGAAAGGTAGGTGATGGTCTGAGAGGGCCGGGCAAAATCGCCGCAATCCCCCGCCCAGCCCAGCGCGCAGCAGGCCAGGCGCTCCGCCGAAAGTCCGCCGCCGTTGACAAAGCCGCGGGACATTTCGTCCATCACGCTGCCCTTGACGGCGTCGCGGGTGTTGTCGCAGAACGCGCCGATCGCAGGGCTCAGCCTGCGCATATGGGCCTTGTGGGCCAGCTCCGTCCCCGGAATAGGATGGCACTCCCCGCCCGCCCAGGGCTCGCCCCAGATCTGCTTTTCCCCGGGGCCGAAGCGCTCGTCCAGCGCCTGCTGGATGCGGTTCATCAGCGGAACGTCCAGCATGCCCATCAGGTCAAAGCGGAAGCCGTCCATGTGGTACTCCTCGGCCCAGTACATGACGGAGTCGAGGATGTAGCGGCTGACCATGCTGCGCTCCGAGGCGATCTCCGACCCGCAGCCGGAACCGTTGGAGGCGCTGCCGTCCGCATTCTGCCGGTAGTAATACCAGGGCACAGCCTTGAAGAGGCAGGATTCCTTCAGGTGGTAGGTGTGGTTGTACACCACGTCCATGATGACGCGGAAGCCCGCCTTGTGCAGGGCCATCACGGCCTGCTTGAGCTCCCGGACGCGCACAAGGCCGTCCGCCGGGTCGCTGGCGTAGCTGCCCTCGGGGACATTGAAGTTCACCGGGTCGTAGCCCCAGTTGAACTGGGCCGGATCGCCCGCCTCGTCCACCGAGCCGTAGTCGTACACCGGCAGAAGCTGCACATGGGTCGCCCCCAGACGGCGGACATGGTTGAGGCAAGTGGGGTGTACGCCCGCGCCGTCGAGGGTGGTGTCCGTCAGGGTCAGCGCGGCATACTTGCCCCGCAGCTTTTCCGGCACACCGCTGTGGACGTCCCAGCTGAAGTCCTTCACATGCAGCTCGTAGACCACGGTCTCCACGGGCTTTGCGGGCGCCTTGTCCGCCGCCCAGCCCGCCGGGTCTGCCTCCGCGGGCGATGCCACCATGCCCCGCAAACCGTTCACCCCGCAGGCCTTGGCATAAGGATCCTGGGTGCGGCGGGTTTCGCCGTCCACCGTCACGTCATAATCGTAGTACAGGCCCGAAAGGGACGCGGGCTCCTCGTGGAGCCACAGGCCGCGCTCCCCTGCCTGCATGGTGATGCTGCGCAGGGGCGCACCCACAGCCCCGTCCGCATACAGGTTCAGGCGGACAGTCTGCGCCGTGGGGGCCCAGAGCGCGAAGCGGGTCTGCGCCGCATCCAGCGTCACGCCCAGGGGCGCATCGCAGTGATATTGCTTTTCGAACTCATCCGAATCAAACCAGCGCTTGAGCTGCGCCGGTGTCTTCCTAGCTGCCATCGGTATGCCTCCATTTTGTACTTTTATCAGCATATCCCATCCTGCCGTGAATGTCAACCTAGTTCATCGCTTCCTCGCTCTATTTTATCCAATGTAAGCGCTTGCAAAACGCAGCCATGTGGAGTATAATCATCCGGTACCACATCAGAAGGAGTCGGATCGCATGGCTGCATTTTCCCGCAAGGACGAGCAATTCCGCCAGTACGCACTCACCGCATCGCCCCTCAGGGTGCTGCTGACGGTGAGCGTGCCGCTGGCGCTGTACCAGGCGCTGCACCAGATTTTCAAGGTGCTGGACGCGCTGATGGCCTCCCACATCGGCCCGGACGCGGTAAGCGCGGTATCGGCGCTTTCGCAGATCACGCTGATGATCAATGCCCTTGGCTCCGGCCTGGCAGTGGGCGGCTGCATCAAGATCTCAGAAGCCTATGGCATGGGCGATCATGAGCTGGTGCGCCGCCGGGTGGCCACCGTGTACGCCATGGCTGTGGCAGTGAGCGCGCTGGTCTGCATGACGCTGATTCCCTTTGCCGAGGGCTTCCTGCGGCTGCTGCAGACCCCGGAGGAGCTCATCGTCACCGGCGCAGGCTACTTCCGCGTGGAGATCCTCACCCTGGTGGTCAGCTTCTTCAACACTGTGTACATCGCCATCGAGCGCAGCCGCGGCCACGCGCGAAAAATCCTGCTGCTGAATCTGGCCGTCATTGTGGTGAAGCTGGCGCTGTCAGCCCTGTTCGTGTATGTGCTTGAAGGCGGGCTGATCCTTATCGCCCTGGCGACCCTGGTCGGCCAGCTCATCATCTTTGGCTACGCCATTTTTACCATGCCCCACGACGAGGGCGCCTTCCGCTTCTCCCCCGCCTGCGTGAGCCTCAGGAAGCGCACCGTGCTGCCCATCCTGAACCTCTCCCTGCCCGTGACGCTGGAGAAGCTCCTCTTTGCCGCGGGCAAGGTGATCGTCAACGCCATGTCCGGCGTATACGGCGGCCTGACGGTGGGCGCGCTGGGCATCTCCAACAACATCGGCGGACTCACCACCTCCTGGCACATCGGCTTCACCGACGGCACCTCGCCCCTCATCAGCCAGAACCGCGGCGCGGGCAAGTACCGCCGCACGCTGCAGATGTACTTCTGGCTCCTCCTTGTGAACGTGGCAATCGGCCTTATCGGCCTGCTGCTGGTGAGCCTGACGCTGCCCTGGCTGGCAGAGATCTTCGCCATGTCCAAGGACGCCTTCGACCCCGACTTCCAGCAGATGATCGTGGACATCCACCGCTGGGAGATGCTGGGCTACATCACCCTGGGCATCAACTCCGCCACGGTGGCGCTGCTGCTGGGCTACGGCTACAGCCGGCTGACCATGCTGCTGAACGTTGCCCGCGTGTTCCTCTTCCGCGTGCCGGTGCTCTGGTGCTTCCAGCGCTGGACGACCCTCGGCCCCGAGGCCGTGGGCCTGACGATGATGGTCAGCAATGTGCTGACAGGCCTGAGCGCCATCGTCATCGCCATCCCGGTGGTCAGGCGCATCCGCCGCCTGGCGCGGGAACGGGAGGGCACTGATGTGAAGGCGTCGTGACACAACCGAACCCCCGAAGCCATTGCGGCTGCCGGGGGCTTTTTGTGCACATGGGATAACGGGGCCAGCCGCTGCGCAACGTCGCTTCTGCCGCTGGGCTTAATCCGCCAGGGTGTATTCTGCCGTCCGCAGATAGATGCCCGCAGCGGGGTAATTGGCGCCGGTCATGGCAAAGAGGCGCTCCCCGGTCCAGTACAGGCCGTTCCAGGCGGCGCATCTGCCGTCGGGGATGACGAAGGGGCAGAAGGGCTCCGACCAGGTCAGCCCCAGGTCGCGGGAGATAACGATCTGCATGACCGACACGCCGTCACCGTTCTCCGTTGCCCGGTCGTCCGTCTGGTACGAGACGACCAGCATATCTCCGGGCAGCACCGCAACAAAGGGCGCGGCACACTTCTTCCCCACGCCGGGGGTGGAGGGCGTGCAGATGGTGCGCAGGGGCGCGGACCAGTCCAGGCCGTCGGGCGAAATCTTCATGCGGATGACCATCACATAATCCGGCAGGGCATTGGCCTCCACCACCAGCACGTACCGCCCGTCGGAGAGGCGGTCCACCACGGGCATGCCATCGCGGGAGCGGGTGACGTTGCCATTTGAAACGATTTGTGCCTCGCCCCAGCTTTTTCCGTCCTCCTCCAGCAAGCGCATCTCGATATTCTGGAAGCCAGTTCCTCCCATGCGCGCGTGGCTGTCGTTGGCGTAGACCGCCGCGACCCTGTCGTCCACCATGATCAGATGGGGCTC
The DNA here is from genome assembly GCA_045126095.1 of Christensenellales bacterium. GTDB lineage: Bacteria > Bacillota > Clostridia > Christensenellales > Aristaeellaceae > UBA11524. The sequence goes on from JBGVOA010000415.1 coordinate 4,696, forward strand.
CCACACGCCGCCGGGCTGCTGCACGCGAACGATCTCGGAGTGGCTGGCGAAGGTGCGTCCGCCGTCGCGGCTGACATAGCACAGGAGCGCTGCGTCGCGGTTGCTCCCCCGCCCCGTGGCACGGCAGGCCAGCAGTACGTCACCATTTTGCAGCTGCATTAGGTTGGCGTTGGCGCAGTCGTAGCCCGGGATTTGAACCACGGTAGCAGCTTGTTCCCAACGGACGCCGCCGTCAGTGCTGCGGGTGACGAGGATGCAGGTCTCCTCCGCGCCGTCCGCCAGTGCGTCGAAGCCGCACAGGAGCGTACCGTCCGTCAGCTGGGTCATCCGGGGGTACCAGGATGCGCCGGTATGGATGGGATAGGAAAATGGCCGCCAGGAGAGCGCGTCCTCTGCAGCTGAGACAAGCAGCAGCCCCAGCGGGAGCAGCAGGGTCAGAACAAACGCGATGTGCTTCATGGGAACCTCCGACATTATATCTGTCTCCATTGTACATGAACGGGCGGTCCATTGTCAACGGCATACAAAAAGGAACTCCCTCATTTCTGAGAGAGTTCCCGAAAAGCCTTGATTTTACCTTACTTGGAGGCATTCTCCACAGCAACGGCCACGGCGACGTTCGCGCCAACCATGGGGTTGTTGCCCAAATGAGAACAAATGTTCTCACCACATGCATCTTTTGTATATGAATTTGCACATGCCACCAGCGCTCGCAAGCAAGCTGCTTACGTATTCCAGTTTCACGGACTGTAGCTAATCATATCCTGGCACAACTCAGATTTCGAGGTCAACCCATGGTCATCCGGCGAAATCAGGCAGCCGTGTTACTGCGTAAAGCGGCATCAACCATGAGGTTGGTATGTACCTGACACATACATGACCACAGGCTTCTTTCACTTTTTTTGATGCATATTCAGCCTTGACTTTTCCTCCTTTCAGAGTGATATATGTAGCACCCTTGAAAGGAGGCATTCCCCATGATCATCAATTCGAACCCACCGGATCGTCGTCGTATGATCCACGAACTATCCGACCTTCTCAACACCCCGGCAGAATACCTCCGTCCGCCGACTTACGGATACCGCATTGGCAGCCTCGTTGTCAACCGGGACGGCACGATCACCACGGACTCCCCACAGGTCATTGCAACCATCCGTCCTTTCCTGCTCGAGCGGGGCTATCTGCCTGATGAGGCGTCGGCCACATCCGCAGCGCCTCCACCAGCGGTAATGCAC
>JBGVOA010000416.1:0-4431 GCA_045126095.1 Christensenellales bacterium
TGGGGGTGGCCTGGTTCAGGCTGTTGATGTAGAGCAGCTCTTCCTGCTCGGTCATCAGCCGGGCCAGGTCGCCGCGGACGTAGCCCGCTTCGCGGGAACCATCTGTCCTTTCCACGGTGACGGCATGCCAGAGCGTGCCGCTGACATACGTCTGCCCGCTGATGAACACCACCGTACCATAGGGCAGGCTGGTCACCTGCTGATACCACTCAGCAGGGCCGCTGCGCAGAACCGCGTTGCCGGTGGTGACCCAGCCATAGCCCTGGAGCTGCTCAGGCTCGGGGGTATTGGTGATCTGCACCGAGGGCGTGGGGGTACCATGCTGCTGCTGCCAGTAGTCGATGCGCCAGTCCGCCTCCTGCTGGCTCACCTGCCGCAGGTTGGCCGCGGGCACATAGCCCTGCAGGTTATCCAGCGTGCGCACATAGCTCCAGGTTTCGCCGGTATAGCTGTTGCGGACGTTCTCGCTCACCACCACCAGCTCCTGCTCCGGCAGCAGCTTCAGCGTCATCTCGCCGCTGCCCGTACCGGTGCGAAGGCCGGTCTGCCGGGTCAGCACCGCATAGCCCACAAAGGGCGCAGGCGTGACCGGCGCGGGGGTGATGTACTCCACGAAGCTCTCCGTGGGCGTAGGCGCGGGGGTGAAGGTCGGCACGGGCGTCGCGCCCACCGAATTGGCGTACACGTCGCTGGCCGCCTGGGTCAGCACGTCGATGTACTCCGCCTTCATGTAGCCGGTGCGGCCGTCCACGATCACCTGCGACCAGATTTCACCGGCGGTGTTGTACTCAGAAGCCACCACATAGACCAGGCCGCCCTTGGGCACGCGCTGCATCACCGTGTTGCTCTTGGTGGAATAGGGTTCCGAGCGCATGGCCACGCTGTTGGCGTTGACCACGCCATAGCGCTGGACGCTCTCGCCCACGCCGAACTCCGCCGTTTCCCTGCGCAGCTGTGCCACAAAGGACACCACCGCAGGCGACGCCACGCCCTGGGCGGACACATTCACCGTCACGGGCTTCGCGCCGGAAATATCGTAGGCCGGGGGCACCACGGAAGCATCGGGGCTGATGACGTAGCTCTGCCCGCCCGCCAGCGTCTCGCGGTAGGGCCCGGCAATGCTGCGTCCGCTGCCGTCCACATAGTTGACGACGATCTCCGCCGACTGGGGCTGCACCTGCTTCTGGGCGTACCAGAAGCCCACGTCCTCCGCCGCACGGTCATAGGCGCCGTCCGCGTACACCGTCAGCTGGAAGGCGCTCTCGCTGGCCAGCTCGTACCCGGCGGGCAGATTCTGCGGATTTGCCTGAATCCAGTGCGTGCCGGGGGCAAGGCGCTGGGTCTGCCGGGGCGCAATCTCATTGCCCAGGGTATCGTAGTAGTGCACCGTCACGTCAAAGACGGAGGGCGCCTGCGTTTCCTGGGGACGGTTGAAGTAGAATGTAACCGTTGCCGGGCTGGCCACGCCGCTGCGGACATTCACCGTCTGGGCCTCCGTGCCCGCGTAGACGGTATAGCCCGCCGGAACCAGGCTCATATCCGGCGTGAGGGTGTGGCTGCCGTTGCCCAGGGACACATGCTGCTCGGTGATGATCGCCTGGTTGCTGCGGCTGTCCAGGTAGCGCACGGTGACCGTCGCATGCTGGCTCACAGGCGCATCGGGGACGATCGTCTCCTCCATGCCCGTGCGGTTCTCGCGGTACCAGAAGGACAGCTCCTCACCAGAGGGCGTGTAGCTGCCGTCGGGGTTGACCGTCACATAAATGATCGCTTCGCTGATCAGCTCATACCCGGGCAGCTCATTCCCTGCCGGAGCCTCGATCATGTGCATGCCCACCGGCAGCGTCTGCTGAATGCGGGGCGCAATCTCCCGGCCATAGGAATCGTAGATAAACACAGTGACATTCGCCTGCTGCGCCGGGCGGCGGTACACAAACTGCACCGGATTGGGGCTCACCGCGCCGCCGCCGTCCACATACACGTTGACATACGCGTCGCTGACCAGCGTCAGGCCGCCTACCTTCGTGCTTTCCGGCGCAAGGGTCTGGCTGCCGCGGGCCACGGTGACCACCTGGTTGTCGATGACCGTGCCGTCCTCCAGCACATACATCACCGTCACCTCGCCGGACACGGGCGCGACGGCAACATCCCTGTAAATGAAGGAAACGCTGGCTGTATCCGTCCAGCCACGCTCGTCCACGTAGACCTGCACCGCATCATCCGACACCAGCTCAAAGCCGGCGGTGCGGCTGCTTTCCGGGCGAAGGGTGTGATAGCCGGGCGTGAGCGTCTTCAGCTGACGATCCAGCTCGTACCCGTCCTGGTGGTAGTAGTAGACCTCCACCGTGGCCTGGGCAGGCGCAATGGGCTCGACATACGCATCCTCATACAGGAAGGTGACGCTGGCCGTATCGGTGTAGCCGTCGTCATACACGGTTACCTGGGCGGAATAATCCCCCGCCAGGTTCAGTCCGCCGACCTTGTCGCTTTCCGGCCAGAGGGTGTGCGTGCCCGGCTCCAGGCTCACCCGGCGGCTGTCCAGGAGCCTGCCGTCCACATGGACGTACTCCACGGTGATGGTCGCCCTGGCCTGCTGACCGCCGGGAACGATGGCCTCCACGCCGGGGGTGATGAAGTCCACATCGGGCGTGATCAATTCCGCGCCGGGAGTTGAGCCGAAGCCCTCCTCGCCCGCAGGAAGCATCACCGCGCCGCCAAGGCCCTCCTCCGCCTCATAGGCAAAGGGAGGCTGCTGGGTGGAGAGGTAGAGCTTCATGCAGTCCTGCATCTGGGAGACCTGCGGCACGCCATTGTAGCTGTAGCCGATGTAGTAGGCATACAGGTCGTCCAGGCTCAGCGCATCCTTGTCCGCCGCCCAGTGCAGGTTCAGCGTCCAGTCCGGCGCCCAGTAGCTGTAAGCCGGATCGGCATGCAGGATCTGCGCCTGCAGGGTCGTGTTCAGCGCCTCAGGCGGCAGCGTGACCCACCACGCGTAGGACACCCCTTCCTCCTGCGGCACCTGCACCGCCGGATACTGCCAGGTGTTCCCCGCTGCGTCCGTCAGCAGCACGCTGACCTCAACGCCCTCCCAGCCCGCCAGCGTCTGTGCGGACACAGGCAGCGCCGTCAGGGCCAGCATCAGCGTCATGAGACAGGCCAGCAGGCGACGAAGCTTCATTGCGCCAATCCTCTTCATGGCGTTTCCCTCCTCGGAATCGGAAATATAGTTCCATTGTATATTATACATCGCGGTCATCCTTTGTCAACGCCGCTTCCTCCGGGCCTTGCAGGATTTTGACCGCCGCATGTCGAATAGGTGTGTCCAGAGGGGCTTTCCCTCCCCAACATATGCGCTGTGCAGGAGGCATACCCATGAACGAGCAGAACCTGATTGAGAAATATGTGGACGGCAAGGTCGTCTTTGAAGGCAAGATCATCCGCCTGGAGCACTGGAACGTGGAGCTCCCCAACGGACACATCGCCCTGCGCGAGGTGGCCTGCCATCCGGGCGCGTCCGCCGTGGTGGCGCTGGATGAGGACAACAATGTGATCCTCGTGCACCAGTACCGCGCGCCCATGCACCGCGTGACCCTCGAGATCCCCGCGGGCAAGCTGGACAGCGCCGAGGAGGATCCCCTCTACTGCGCCAAGCGCGAGCTGAGCGAGGAAACCGGCCTCATCGCCGACAGCTGGACGAAGCTGACCGTGCTGGAGACGACCCCCGGCTTCTGCAACGAGCGCATCCACATGTACCTGGCCACGGGCCTGAAGCAGGGCGAGACCCATCCGGATGAGGACGAATTCGTCGCCACCACCCGCATGCCCCTCAAGGAGGCTGCCGCCAAGGTCATGGACGGCACCCTGCGCGACGGCAAGACCGCCCTGGGCATCATGATGGCCTTCACGAAGGTCTTCGCCCATATCAACGACTGACGCGGGCGCTTTCTTCCCCATTCGCGCCAGATATTTCAGAATGATTTCTTTTTCGTGACCGATCCCGCATTTCCCGCAGCCTGCGGCCTTCCGCGCCGCCCGCTGTCGAAAGGAGCGTCCCCCATGGCCGGAAACACTCGTCCCTCCGCCCTGTATATCGCCTTCATTCTGTTCATGCTGCTGCTTCTGGGCGTCGGCGTTTTCATGCTGGTTTACGGCAGCATGCACAACAGCATCCCCGTGCTGCAGCTCCAGCGGGTCGTCGCCGCCACGAGGTTCCCCCATGCCTGATGTGAAGGAGCTGCTCACCCGGCTGACGCTCCCCGCCTTTCCGCCGGGCACGCCAGCGGCCTATTTCGCGCGGCTGCCGCAGGTGGAAACGCCGCGTCTGCGCCTGCGCCGCATGACCCTCAGGGACGCGCATGACATGTTCGACTACTCCCAGGACCCAGAGGTCGCCCGGCATGTGCTGTGGACAGCCCACCGCTCCATCTGGGA
>JBGVOA010000417.1:0-5259 GCA_045126095.1 Christensenellales bacterium
TCAATGCAGCACAGACCCTCCTGGAGGCGCTGCATGGAAGATGCGTCCAGCCCGCTGAGGAGGAAAGGAGGCTGGAAAGGCTCAAACACCGCATCCGTGCGACGGCTGCGGCCTCGCAGGCGCGACGCAGGCGCGGCGGACGGGTTGCCCGGGCACTGGCGGCTGCCGTTGTGCTGCTGGTTTTCGTGCTGGGCATTGGCATGCCGCTGCGCTGCACAAGGTTCGAAAGCTGGTCAACGCCGGATGCGCAGCAGCGGATCATTGTTGGCCGGGAATACGCAATGGGCGCGACGGCCTCTGCAGCGGAGGACAACATTGGCGCGCGGATGTTCATCGTGGAGGACTTTGCTCAGTTTGATGAGATGCTGGGCTTTGAGCTTGACGTTCCGCAGGCGATCGGCGAGTGGGAGGCCAAGCGCGGCTCGATCACCTTTCTCAGAGACAGCATAGAGATTACCGGTGCGTACAGGAACACTCTGGATGAAAAGCGTGTTATGGTTGGTACGGTCGTCATCTTTTCAAACATGGAGAATGCATGCTTTGCATTTGAGCAGTCGGAGACCGGCAGCATCAGGTCGTATGGCGGCATCAATATGTATGTATCCCGGAATATCGGGCGGCCGACGGTCGTCTGGTATGAGGATAATCTGTTTGTGCATGTGGCCGGTGATATGGAGGAAACCGAGGCGATGGCGATCGTCGCGGAGATTGTTTCAGGAATAAAGGAGGGTGAAGTTTAATGAAGAAGATTGCAATGAAGGGTTTGGCGCTGCTGCTGGTGCTGTTGACGCTGTGTACCAACGCTGTGGCGGAAATGGTGACGCCGCGCGCGAGTGACATTTTCGAGTCGGCTTATGTGAGCCTTTCGGCGGACAAGGTGGTCACTGCGAGCGTATCGACCTTCTGGTCCCATGCAACCCTCCGCATCATGAATGGTTGGGTTGAATACGAGGACGAAGACGGCTGGCACTGGTGCGCCGACATTCCGGAGCTGTATGTCACGGTGCATGACTGGATGAAAGTCAGCTCGCAATGCAACGTGGCTGACCGCATCGGAACAGGCACCTACCGTGTGGGCGTCCGCTTCTTCTGCGACGGGCTTATCATCACGCGCTATTCCCTTGAAAGAACCTTCTGATCCCTTACCGTGAATGGGGCGGTGCAGCCAAAGCTGTGCTGCCCTTTTTGCTGTGAGAGGGAATGCACCTGATGAATTGTGAATTTTTTATCATTCTGGAATTGACAGATTCGGTTTTGAGGCGTATACTATTTGGGCCGCCGGAAATGCGGCAAAAGAACAAAGGAGTGGTATGCGCTATGAAGAAGATTCTTGCTCTGTTCCTGGCCCTGCTGATGCTGGGTTCCTGCGCCGCCTGCGCGGAAGACTATGTTATGACCGTTTCCTCTCCCAACGGCGCGCCCGGCGTTGCCCTGGCGACCCTGGCCGTGCAGACCCCTGAAAACTACACCTATGTGGCGGCTGACACCATCAGCGCCGAGTTCATGAAGGCGGAGGCCGATTTCGTCATCGCGCCCGTCAACGCCGGTGCGAAGCTGTTCAAGCTGGGCAAGTCCACCTACCAGCTGACGGGCGTTGTGTCCTGGGGCAACCTGTGCTTCGCCTCCCAGCGCGAGGGCTTCACCCTGGCGGACATGAACGGCCAGAAGGTGACCCTGTTCGCCGAGAACACCATCAATTCCGCTGTGGCGCTCTACGCCCTGGCACAGAACGGCATCGTGCCCTCTGAGATCGAGTATCTGGCCGGCGCGGCCAACACCCAGGCGCTGCTGCTCTCCGACCCGGAAGCCATCGTCATGACCGCCGAGCCCGCCCTCACCGCTGCCAAGATGAAGCAGAGCGCCATCACCGGCTACTCCCTGAACGAGCTGTACAAGGCCGCCACCGGCTTTGAGGGCTTCACCCAGGCGGGCCTGTTCGTGCGCGCCCAGACCGTGGCCGAGCAGCCCGAGGCCGTGGAGGCCTTCCTGGCTCAGGCCGCCGCTGCCTGCGAAGCCTGCACCACCGATGTGCCTGCCGCCGCTGCTGCTGCCGTGGCGATGCAGCTGCTGCCCAACCAGAAGGTGGCCGAGGCTGCCATCCCCGGCTGCAGCATCCGCTTCGTGCCCGCCCTGGAGGCCCGCGAGCAGCTGGAGTTCGTGGCCAACATCGACCTGAGCCAGTTCGGCGGCGCTCTGCCGGCGGACGAGTTCTACTACGGCTATGCGGCCCAGTAAGGCCCGCGATGCGCTGGCCTTCTGCCTGGGGATCGTACTGATCGGCGCGATGATCCAGGGGGCGGGCGCGCTCAAGGGGAACGACCTGGTCTTTCCCGGCGTGACGGAGATCCTGCGAGCGTTTCTGCGCCTGCTGGGGGAGGCAAAGACGTGGCAGCGCATCGGCGTGACGATGGCGCATGTGCTGTCCGCCCTCGCCGTCTCCACGGTCATCGGCGTGGGTGTCGGCGTTCTGCAGGGGCTGTGCGGCTTTGTCCGCCGTCTGCTGCAGCCGCTGATGAGCTTTCTGCGGGCCATCCCGATGGTGGTGCTGATCTTCATCGTGATGGTGCTGATGGATTACGATTATGTGCCCGTGGTGGCCTCGTCGCTGATCCTGATCCCCATGATCGCCGAAGCGGCCTGCGAGGGCTGCCTGCGTATCGACCGCGAGCTGATCGATGTGTACCGGATGAGCGGCGGCTTCAGCCTGACGGTGCTCTGGCGGGTGTACCTGCCGCTGATGGCGGGCTATCTGCGCCAGGCGTACGTCAATGCGGTGGGCATGGGCGTGAAGCTGGCTGTGTCCACCGAGTACCTGGTGCAGACGAAAAACTCCCTGGGCCGCGCGGTGACCGACAGCACCTACTTCCTGGAGTACCAGGATGTGTATGCCTATGCGCTGATCATGATCCTGCTGGTGCTGCTGCTGAGCGAGCTGCCCCTGGCAATCCTCCGCCGCCTGCAAAAGTGAATACAAGACCGCCGCGTTCCCTCAAAGAGAAGGAGCGCGGCGGTTTTTATGTGCAGTTTTTTCTGACCCGTTACCCGAACAGGTGCGGCGCGGCCAGCCAGAGGTATTCCCAGCAGTCGTCGTAGGTGTGCCAGCCGTCGGGCTTCACGCACCAGGTCAGGTTGCCCGCAGGAGGCTCGTCTGCCGGGGAGAAAAAGTCCGTGCGGCAGGCCAATGCATCCATCATGGGGGACAGGGCCTCGTAGGCGATGTCCTTGTCGCCGGTGAAGGCCATGATGCGGATGTCGGCGGGCTGCACGCCCTGCTGGCGGATGCGGTCGACGATGACGGCGGCGGTTTCGACCGGGAAATCCTTGCCGGCCTTCAGGCCCAGGGCCCAGTAATCGCCGGAGAGGGGCGTGCAGCACCAAAGGTGGTTCATGGCCTCCACGGCCACGCTCCAGGTGGTCTCGCCACCCATGGAGAAGCCGCTGAAGGCGCGGGCGCGGCGGTCGGGGATGGTGCGGAAGGCCGCGTCCACCGCAGGGATCAGGTCATTCACCAGCTCCGTGGGGAAGCGGTGGGTCAGCTTCACGGCTACCTCGATGGAGCGCCGGGCGGCCTCCATGCCTTCGACCGTGTAGGTCGGCGCAACGACGATGAAGGGCGCGGCATGCCCCGTGGCGATGGCGTTGTCCAGCACGTTTTTGAGGGCGGTGCGGCCCTCCAGCCCGCCAAAGACCTCGTTCTCGTCGCCTCCGCCGCCGTGCATCAGGTACAGCACCGGATAGCGGCGGGCAGGGTCGCCGTCGTAGCCGTTGGGGAGATAGACCAGGGCGCGCTTGGTCAAGGGCGCATGGGCTTCATCGTAGGTTTCGGTGGCGTAATGCATTTCCAGCAGACGGCCGGAAGCGGCGCAGGGATCGCGCATCCCGGCGGGCAGGGGAATGTACTTCATCGCGGTTCCTCCCTTGTGCGGGTGTTTTTTTCATCATAGCACACTCTGCCGGAAAAGGGAAGCCCCGGCTTACAGCCCCAGCAGCTGCTGGAGGTGCTGCCAGTCGTCGCAGCCGATGCGCCGCATGATGGGGGCGGCCACGCAGTCGAAGTCGGTATGGGCGATCAGGCGGAAGGCGGCCGCTGCCACATCCACCGCAGCCTCGCGGGTGGGATGCTCCGCCGTCCATCCGATGAGGAGGAAGCGCAGCAGCACATACACCGCGCACAGGGCAAAGTACTCGTCCCGCAGCGGCACGGGCCTGTCCTGGAAGGGAAACTGCGAGAAGAACATGTGGTTCACCAGCAGCTGCTCCAACCAGGTCTCCCATCCGGGAACGATGCGGGCGAACTGCTCCGCGGCGGCCTGGTAGTGCGCATAGGCGGGCTCGCCCTGCCCGAAATACGCCAGCGCGGCCTCGCCATAATCGTGGACGGAGCGGCTGCGGCCGTCGATGATGTCCATGAGCTTTTCCGCCGTTTCCAGGCCGGAAAGCAGATGATCGTGCCCGGCGGCGGGCAGGAGCGGCGCGGGAAGGGCCTCGCGGCCGGAAAGCAGCGCATCCACGCGGGCTTCGTCACGGGCGGCGAGGGCTGCATCCATCGCCTGGAGTGCAAGACCCAGCCGCAGCATCCGCCGGGGCAGGGGAATATCGCGGACTTGCAGCTGCCCGATGAGCCACAGGCGGATTTCCTGCTCCCGTCCGCCGGTGTGGAAGGGGTAGCGGCGCGGCGGTGCGTCCGGCAGACAGTGCTGCACGGGCTGCCGGATGAAGCACAGGGGCTTGCTGCGCTCAAGCAGCATTTCGACCACGGCCTCGCAGCTGTTGGCGCAGGAGGCCTCGCGGAATTCGCCGGTACGCACGCCGCGCGGATACAGCCGGCATACAGCGCTGAGCATCTCCTCGCCCAACTCGGCGTGCAGCTGGCAGCGGCCATCGGGCATGTGCAGGGGGCACACGCCGTCGTAGCGGGGGCTGATCTGCGCGTATTGCTCCGGGGTGGGATGGTCGTGCAGGTGCAGCGCGCCATCCAGGCGGCGGCGCAGCTCCGCCGAGCAGGGGACGGACAGGAGGTTGAAATAGTCCTGCATGGTCACCGAGATCGGCCAGCCCTCGCAGCAGGGGGTGCGGCATGCGCCTTGCTTGCAGCGGAAATCGGGGTAGTAGTCCGGGACGAGGTATTGTTGGTCTTCCTGCATCACGATCGCCTTCTGTTCATAGTTTGGCTGAAAATCAGCGAAGCAGAATTCGTCGGGCGAACGGAAAAATCCTCTTGCGCGCAATGGGTTTTCTGTGTTTTTTCTGTGAAGAATT
>JBGVOA010000418.1:0-2902 GCA_045126095.1 Christensenellales bacterium
TCCTCGAGGTGCAGCAGCTTCTCGCGCTCGCCCTCCATCAGCTTGCTGACGGGGATGCCCGTCCAGCGGCCGACGATGCGGGCGATCTCCTCCTCGGTGACGCGGTCGCGCAGGAGGCTGTCCTCGCCCTTCGAGGCCTCGGCGATGGCCTCCTCCGCCGCCAGCTCCTTCTGAAGGCGGGGTAGCTCGCCGTATTTGAGCTCGGCGGCCTTGTTCAGGTCGTAGGAGCGCTCTGCCTTGGCAATTTCGCCATTCACGCGCTCGATGTCCTCGCGGAGCTTCGTCACCTTGGCAATGGCGTTCTTCTCCGCCTCCCATTTCGCGCTCATCTGGTTGAACACATCGCGCTGCTCGGCCAGTTCCTTCTGCACCTCAGCGAGGTGGGCCTGGGTAAGAGCGTCGTCGTCCTTCTTCAGCGCCGCCTCCTCGATCTCCAGCTGCATGATGCGGCGGCGGACGTCGTCCAGCTCGGTGGGCAGAGAGTCGATCTCCGTGCGGATCATCGCGCAGGCCTCGTCCACCAGATCGATGGCCTTGTCGGGCAGGAAGCGGTCGGTGATGTAGCGGTTCGACAGGGTGGCAGCGGCGATGAGGGCCGCATCCTGAATTTTGACGCCGTGGAAGACCTCGTAGCGCTCCTTCAGGCCGCGCAGGATGGCGATGGTGTCCTCCACCGTCGGCTCGCCCACCATGACCGGCTGGAAGCGCCTTTCGAGGGCCGCGTCCTTCTCGATGTACTTGCGGTATTCGTCCAGCGTGGTCGCACCGATGCAGTGCAATTCGCCGCGGGCCAGCATGGGCTTGAGCAGGTTGCCCGCATCCATCGCGCCGTCGGCCTTGCCTGCGCCCACGATGGTGTGCAGCTCGTCGATGAAGAGGATGATGCGGCCCTCGCTCTTCTTGATTTCCGCAAGGACGGCCTTCAGGCGCTCCTCGAACTCGCCGCGGAATTTCGCGCCCGCGATCAGGCTGCCCATGTCCAGGGAGAAAACCGTGCGATCCTTCAGGGATTCCGGCACATCGCCGCGCACGATGCGCTGGGCCAGGCCCTCGGCAATGGCGGTTTTGCCCACGCCGGGCTCGCCGATGAGGACGGGGTTGTTCTTCGTCTTACGGGAGAGGATGCGGATGACGTTGCGGATCTCCGCATCGCGACCGATGACGGGGTCGAGCTTCTGCTGGCGGGCGCGTTCAACCAGATCGGTGCCGTACTTCTTCAGCGCGTCGTAGGTTTCCTCCGGGTTGTCGGTGGTGACGCGGGTCGCGCCGCGCACCTCGCTCAGCGCCTTCAGGAAGGCCTTGTCGCTGTACCCGATGCGCTTGAGCAGCTCCTTCACGCGGGCATTGGGCTTGTCGCACAGGCCCATCCACAGGTGCTCCACGGAGAGGTACTCATCCTTCATCTGCTTTGCGCGGGCCTCGGCCTCCACCAGCGCCTTTTCCAGCTCAGCGGAGATATACACCTTGTCCGCCTCGCGGCCGGGACCGGACACGCGGGCAATGCGGCTGACTGCCTCAGTCAGGGCCGCCCGCAGCGCGTCGGCCGAGATGCCGCATTTGCCCAGCAGCTGCGGGATCAGTTCCCCCGCCTCCTCGGTCAGCGCCAGCATCACATGCTCCTGATCCACCTGCTGGTGGCCATATTCCACCGCAATCTGCTGCGCCCGCTGGATCGCCGCGATGCTCTTCTGCGTCAGCTGATTCATATTCATACAAAAGACCTCCCTTTCAGGATGGATTTTGTCATTCCGCCTCGGAATTTGACTTTCTTTGACCTTTTGACATTCGTATTCTATACCAGTTTGCGCAGGATGTCAAGGGGAAATTACAAAGAAATCTTCGCAGCAAAAAACCTGCCTCCCGGAGGAAGCAGGGGCGCATCGTATGTCAGGCCGTCGGCTTTTTCTGCGGACGGAGCTTGCGGCAATACTGCGTGCAGAGCTTGTCCGTGCAGGAGGCGCAGGTCAGAGCGGCGTTTGCCCCCTCCCAGAAGCGCTCCGGGTGGATGAGGATGGCCAGCTCCCACACCAGCCAGGCCGCGATGGCCATGCCCAGCAGGCTCCAGCTGTAAAAGCTGTGCACGAACAGGAAGGGCGAGAACATCATCAGGTGATCCCAGTTGAAGATGCGGCAGGTGGTGCAGCATTTGTTGCGCATGATCAGCCGGAAGGGGCACCAGATCAGCACGCAGATCAGGTCGCAGACGTAGAACACCACGCAGAGGATGAACAGCGCCGGGGCCGTCAGCACGCCCAGATGAGCCAGCAGGCCGATCGCCGCCACCAGCGCCGCCCAGAGGATCAGCACCCACAGCGCGGAGCGGGAGGTGGTCACGATGTGCCTTTTCAGCTTCCCCAGCGCCTCCGAGGCCAGGCGGCCCCGCTCGTTGAACATCTCCCGGATGGGCTGGAAGCGCATGCGCCACAGCTTCTGCGAGCCCAGGGCGATCTGCGTCCTAAGGGGCAGCAGCTGCGCCGCCATGTCGATCACCCAGATGATCCACAACAGGTGCAGCCCGGTGAAGCGGCTGAAGAAGCGCATCCCCTCCAGCACGTCAAACTGCGTGGGAGCGATCACCAGCAGCAGCACGGCGATCAGAAGGATCACGCAGCGCCCCGCCAGGCGCAGGGCATAGCGCCTGCGCATCGCGGACATGTCCCTGAAAAGGGAAACCAGGTATCTCATTTATGCATTCTCCTGTTCCAGCCAGGCTCTGAGGGCCGCTAGAGCCGCCCGCGCGTCGGCGCAGCCCTGCTCGTAAACGCGCTGCACCTTCTCCGGATCGCTCTCCAGGCGGCCGATCTCCAGGGGCTTTTCCGGACGGATGACAAATACGCTGCCCTCCGCCTCCATTTGCCCGATCTGCGCCAGCTGCTCATTGTACATTTCATGCCGCCTTTCC
>JBGVOA010000419.1:0-3978 GCA_045126095.1 Christensenellales bacterium
TCCCCCGGCGCAAGGCCGGGTGCTGGCTACACTTCGGCGATTGCAAGCAATCGCACTCGTTAGTCGGGCAAGCCCGACCTCGATTCGGCCATCCCCCGGCGCAAGGCCGGGTGCTGGCTACACTTCGGCGATTGCAAGCAATCGCACTCGTTAGTCGGGCAAGCCCGACCTCGTCAACGACTCATCTGCTTCTCGGCCTGCTCGATCAGGCGCTTGACCATGTATCCGCCGACGTAGCCGTTTTCACGGGCGGACAGGTCGCCGTTGTAGCCCTGCTTGAGGTTGACGCCCAGCTCGCGGGCGATCTCGAACTTCATGTTGTTCAGCGCTCCACGGGCTTCGGGCACCATCTGCTGGCGCGACTTCTGGCTGCTCATTGCTTTCACCTCCCGATGCAGATTGAAGCGGCGGGGCGGATGAATTCTGCAGCCCCAGGCCGCTGAATCTGCACCGTCCGGTCGTTTCGGTAGCTATTGTGCGCAAAAGATGGCGCAATACGCTGGCAATGCCATGCATGCCTGGCACCGGGCGGGAAATGGCGCGAAAAAAGGCAGCGCCATGCCGTCAGCGCTGCCATGAAAGTGGTGGACGCAGGCTCTCTGTCCGCCGTGTAAGCCTCCGGCCCGTTCCGCACGGCATGCAGGCGGACGGCGGGAGACGTTGGCAACAGGGCGGCGGGAAGGCCTTCTTCCGCAAAAAGGCTGCGTCCACTGGGGACGCAGCGGTGGGCTCTGTAAGGATATGCAGCGCCGATGGTTTTATGCGCCTTCGATGCGGCGGATGATCGCGTCCAGATCGCTCTGCAGGGCGTTCATGTCGCTCATGGTGTCCAGGCGCTCGCCGAGGGTTTCCAGCGCGTCCATGAGGGTCGTGTCTGCGGTGATGGAAATGTCAGTCACGCCGGAAATGACGCTGTCGATGCGCTCGCGGACGATGCCGCGGAGCCTGTCGTCCACGCCGCCCTTGTACTGGTCGTCGAATTCCAGGGCCACAGCGGCGCGGTTGCCTGCGATGACCACCTGCGCATCGTCTACCTCGCTCAGGCGCTCCAGCTCATCCTCGATCTGCTCCACCACGCGGCGGGCGGCGTCCATGCTGGTCACGCCGGTGGATTCCGGGCTGGCAGCGGGCATGTCCGTGGGCTGACCGGTGAGGCCGTCCAGCATTTCGTTCATGCCGTCCTGCACCTGGGGCAGGATGCCGGTGGCGGTGGGCAGCATGTCCGGGAAGGCCGGTTCGCTGGCGGTGGGCTCGGGGCTGTTGGTCGCTGTGGTCATGTCGGGCTTGGATGCGCAGGCGGAAAGCAGCGCGGCCGCAGCCAGCAGCGTCAGGGTCATGAGAATCTTTTTCATGGTCTTTCACCTCCTCGGGCCGTAGTGTGCGCAGCATTGTGGAAAAGCAGTCAAGAAAAATTTACAGAATGCAGCCTTGCGCGCTCGTGCTGTTGCGTTTATAATGGAAGGGATGAAACGAATGATCCCCGGGGAGGATGCGTATGTCCAATGTGCTGGAGCAGCTGCTGTCGCTGGCGGCGGCGGGCTCGATGATGATCTCCAATTCGCTCCTGGCTGCTGCGCCGCAGAATGATGTGGACGGTCTGCTCTTTTTGCAGAACCGTCAGTGGCGCGTGAGCCGCTATTTTGAGCCGGCGACCCTCAAGGCCAATGTGCCCGGTCAGCTGCAGGATATGCGGGCGGACGCGGCGGCTGCGCTGGAGGAGATGTTCGCGGCCTGCAAAGCGGAGATTGGCGTGACCCTCAAGGCTGTCAGCGGCTATCGCAGCTATCAGCGACAGGCCACCATCTACCAGAACAAGCTCGACCGCGTCGGCACGAGGGAAAAGGCGGATCAGTTTGTGGCCCGTCCCGGCGCGTCCGAGCATCAGCTGGCCCTGGCGATGGATGTGGGTCAGAAGAGCGACGATGTGAACCTAACCTCCTCCTTTGGCCGCACGAAAGGCGGCAAGTGGGTGGCGGAGAACTGCTGGCGCTTCGGCTTTATCCTGCGTTATCAGGAGGGCTGGGAGGACGTCACCGGCTATGAATACGAGCCCTGGCATGTGCGCTACGTGGGCCTGGAAAACGCGCGGCTGATCCATGAGGCGGACATGCCCCTGGAAACCTACCTGCTGATGCTGCGGGAGGACGTGCTGCTTGGCATCCTGCTGGGGGAGGAGGAAGGCGAATGAAGTATCTGATGAGAATCGTGTGCCTGCTGGCGGCGCTGCTGCTGGCGACCCCGGCGATGGCCTGGGACCCCGACGAGGAGTACTATTTCAGCGATGTGGTGGGCGTGGGCGTGATCACCTACGACAACGTGCCCTGGGAGTTCCCGGTGGACATCACCGATATGGACCCGGCCTTCGTCCGCCTGGTCAACAAGCATATGTTCCTCGCGGACGATTTTGTGCCCGACGAGCTGGTGGACGTGAAGAGCCTGAAGCTGAACAGCGACGGTACCAACGCCAACGGCGGCCTGCGTCAGGTGGATGGCCCGTGGAAGCTGCAGCGGGATTGCTACGAGGCGCTGGTGGCCCTGTGCGACGAGGCCCGCGCCCAGGGGCATGAGCTGTACCTGAAGAGCGCCTACCGCTCCTACTACAAGCAGGCCGTGATGTACGAAAACCGCCTGAAGAAGTACGGCTATGACGACGGCTGGGTGACCAAGCCCGGTGCGAGCGATCACCAGACGGGCCTGGGCTGCGACGTGGTGCCCCGCAACTGGACCGACCGCGGCATGAACGAGGACATGGCCCGTGAGGAGGAGACCCTGTGGATGGCCGCCAACTGCGCCCGCTTTGGCTTTATCCTCCGCTACCCCGCCGACAAGGAAGACGTGACGGAGATCAACTACGAGCCCTGGCATCTGCGCTATGTGGGCGTGCCGGTGGCTACCTACATCATGGAGAACGGCCTGACGCTGGAGGAGTTCCACGTCGAGCTGCAGGCGGCGATTGATGAATTTGTTGCTGCAGGCGGCCCGGAATTCATGGTGGAGGACTTCGTGCAGGTGTCTGCCGAGGATAAGTACGACTGAGTTGTATCAAATAAGTCCGCTGACGCGCTGTATGCGTCGGCGGACTTTTTCGTTCTCGAAAGACGAGAATGTTTACAGTTTATTCACAATTAGACCAACTTTGACTATTGACTTTCTTTGACCAAAGATGTACAATGAGATCACGGTGAAGGCAAGAGCACCGGAAAGCAACAGAACGAAACAGACCGACGAAATGTCAGGAGGAATGAAAATATGATGTATCAGATGAATCGCGCGATCCGCCAGCCCCGTATCTTCGATGATCCCTTCTTCCGCAGCGTGATGGGCATGGAGCCCCAGCGCCGTCCCCAGGGCATGCGCGTGGATGTCCGCAACGCCCAGGACGCCTACATCCTGGAGGCCGAGCTGCCCGGCGTGAAGCTGGAGGACATCACCCTCACCACCCAGGATGACGTGCTGACCATCGCCGCCGAGCGCAAGCCCGCGCCGGATCAGGAGGGCATGGTGATGCGCGAGCGCCGCTGGGGCCGCGTGGAGCGCCGCTTCTCCCTGGAGGGCATCGACCAGGCGGGCATCACCGCAGCCTGCGCCGAGGGAATCCTCACCGTGACGCTGCCCAAGGAGAAGCCCGAGGGCGCGAAGGCCCTGCGCCACATCCCCATCAACGCGCCCATCGCTGCCGCGGACGTCACGATCGCCCTGCCCGAGGCGGAGGAGACGGCCGTCGCGGAGCACATCGAGGCGTAAAAGCAAACAAACAGCGGACGCTGCCGGAATGCGCAGCGTCCGCTGTTTTGATATGGTCAGTCCCGATGGCGCCGGAGCAGGCGCGGTCGGGGCTGTTTTTGCTTACAGCACGGGCTCGCCGTTGACGAAGACTTGCTGAGCGCGGGCCTGGATGTCGCGGAGGGGATCTCCGCTCCAGATGGCGAAGTCCGCGTCCTTGCCGACCTCCAGCGAGCCCACACGGTCCGCGATGCC
>JBGVOA010000420.1:0-1732 GCA_045126095.1 Christensenellales bacterium
CCTGACAACCCGGCAGGGACGCTGTCCCTGCACCCTGCGAAGGGTCTTCGACCCTCTCGACACCCATTCTCGCGATGAAGGTATGCCGCTCCTTTGGAGTTGCGTGCGCGTGCAGCGGGGGGGCTGTCGGGTCGCGTCATATTGCTGGAATTGTTGTTCCGGAATGTATTGTAGCACTACTCCAACAGAAATGCAAGAGAAAATTAGCACTCATCAGGCGAGAGTGCTAACAATTTTCGCGGATAAAAGGCAGACCGCACGTCCGCAGCCTGCCCGTTGCTTATTTGCACACAACCACGCGCGGGATGAACACCGCCTTGTGCAGCACGGTCTTCTTCCCGTCCTGCACCCGGACGATCCGCCGCCCATCGGAGTACACCAGCGCGTCGCCGTCGAAGTCGTAGTCCGCCACGCCTTTGACCAGCTCGGTCAGGCTGCCGTCGTCCTCCCGGCGCATCAGCACCCAGGCGTCCGGCACGCAGCCGCGCTCGTCATCGTCCGTTTTGGCGTCGCTCACGCGGGTCACGTCCACCAGCACGCCCTCCAGCATGCGCTTCTGCTGGCCGTCGTCCTTCTGCCCGGCGATGCGGGGCTGGCGCTTTGCCGCGCCCTCCGGGTCGCCGATGAACTGGAACAGCCGCCCGATCCCCTTGAAGAACGCGCCGACGTTTTTGATCTTGTCGCCCAGGGTCAGCCGCTTCTGCTTCGGCTGCTTCCACGGGCGGCGGATGAAGTACAGCAGGCCATCCGGGCCGATCTTCGGGCGCAGGTAATCCGTATCGTCCTCCGTGAAGACCTCCGTCAGGTCGCCGCTGTGCACATCCAGGCGCAGAAGGGCGCTGGGCCCCCGCGCGATGATGAAGCCCTCCTCATTGCGGGCGTACCCGGCGGAGACATAGTACAACGTCCGCCCGTTATCGCAGAGGAAGGGCGCGCCATCCTGCGTGTCGCCCTGGGTCACCACCTCGTATCGGGCCTTTCCCACCGTCAGCAGCGCAATGTGGCACTCGCCGTGGGCCATGTTCAGCGCCATGGCCAGCGTTTCGTCCCGCAGGTGCATGTCGCCCAGATGGAAGGCGCGCTCGCTCAGCCAGCTGCTCTCCGGCGCGCGGTCGTCGTCCATGTCCTTGAGGTACAGGCCGCCCATGTCCGGCGTGGCCAGCGCGTACAGCAGCCTCCCACCGCATTCCGCCACCGCCGTCACCTGGCAGGCGGATTCCGCCATGCGCCGGTGCATCTCGTAGGGGTTCTCCCTCCCCTGGAATTTCGCACCCGCGCCCTCATACTTCCAGGCGTTGCGGTTTTCCAGCTCTCGGGCCGTGGTCATGTACTTTTCCAGGCGCTCGCTGTGGAGCGTCCGCGCCGATCCGTCCGCCCATACGCCCATTTCGGCATCGGAGAGAAACAGCACCTTCATCGCATTCACGCTCCTTTGTATCGTCAGCACCATTTTAGCACAGCGCCGCGCGCAATACAATCACCCGCGCCAGTTTTTACAATTCCGTAGCCAGTCCGCCATATTTATGGTACAATATTTCCGTCAGGCGGGAACAAAATGCCGTTTTCATTCGTCTGACAGGATGAGAGACCAGCTTTGCGAAAGCGAGGATGACCATATGATCGACGATTTCACCCTGCGCCTGGCGCAGAAGGGCGACGCATCCGCCTTTGAGCGGCTCGTCACGCCCTACGAGCAGACCATCTGGCGGGTCTGCTGGCACTACACCCATCA
>JBGVOA010000421.1:0-4760 GCA_045126095.1 Christensenellales bacterium
GGCGGACCCCAGAAGATCATCGAGGACACCGCGTCCCCCTCAATCAGCCGCCTGAGCACCTTGCCCGGCCCCAGCAGATGCCTCTGTCCGGCGAACTCCTCCAACGTCTGCGGACGCAGGCGGGAAGCCAGCGGCTGGGGCGCGTTGTCATTCATAAACATCGTTGTCTGTTCCATCTGTGCCTCCGTATCCAAACAGCTCCCCCTTGGGGGAAGCTGTCATCGAAGCTGACTGAGGGAGTCTCTCCGCTGCATTCTCCTCATAGAACTGCCGTTTCAGCAGCAGAAAGTCCTCCGCCCGCAGCAGCACATAATAGAGCACCGCGCGGCTCTCAAACTCCTCCCGCGCGACCGGAAGCGCCTGCGCGCGCATATCCGCCAGCACATCCTGCACCGCATCCAGCAGGGCGGATACATCATTCTCCCGGCTGTATTCCTCCGCAATGCGTTCCATCAGGGCGCAAACCTCCCGGTGCTGCGCCGTGGCCGGATCGACCTTCGCCATCGCGTGGAGGATCTGCGTGAGGATCTTGCGCTGGTTGGCGCGCATCTGCACATAGCGCACGGGGTAGAGCGGCGCGTCGCCAAAGGTGTTGTCCGCATTGTCGATGGCCAGCTTCTCGGCCTGGGTCAGCTCGCGTCCCAGCGCCTCCAGCACCTGCGCGGCATAGGGCAGCCCCTCCGGGCCCTGGCTGACGGCGTGCATCGCGGCCCGCATCAATTCGTCCACCGTCACCATGTGACGGCGCATGGCCTTTTCGTCCGGGCGCAGGTGCAGGTTGACAGAGATACCCACGCCCGTGCCGATCAGGAACAACAGGCCTTCGTTGAGCAGGTTCCCCCAGGTCATGCAGCCGTAGGCCATGAAGTGGCTCATCAGCACCGACACCAGCGTCAGCGCATACCCCCACCGGCAGGCGTAGCACGCCACCGCAAAGACAAACAGATACGCCGTAAAGCCCAGCAGGGAGAACCCCAGCAGCCTGTAGCACACCGCCGCAATCCCCGTGCCCACCAGCAGCGCCAGCAGCCGCCCCCGGGCAATGCGCAGCGTCTCCCCCTTGGTGCCCATGAGGGACAGGATGCAGATGATCCCCGCCGTGGCTGCGTATTCCAGCCCCAGCAGCATCGCCAGGCCGATGGCCACCGACGCGCCCAGGGCCGCCTTCACGCCCATGATGAGGTGCTCTCCGCGGATCTGCATGCCCTCGCCCCCTTCCGGCTGATATGCGGTGGGAATTCGCCGCGCAGGGCCGGAAGTCCTGCCAAGTCGCCTGAAAAGCGAAAAGCCGCCAGCCCTCACGGCTGACGGCACGCTGCTCATTCCGTCACAAAGCTCATGTCGCTCAGCCTGCGGATGACCCGCTTGCCCTTCGCCGTGCCGGGATCGGCGCGGTCCTCCGCCACATGCATGAAGCTGACCCCGCCCGCCAGGCCGTACAGGTCGAGGCTGTTCATCGCCTCCACCGGCAGCCCCAGGAACATGGCATTGAAGATGGACAGCAGATCACCGTGGCTGACAAGGATGATGTTCTCCTCCGGCGAGGCCATCAATTCCTCAAACAGAGGACGCAGGCGGTTCCATGCTTCGCGCCTGGACTCCGCAGCCCGGAAGAGCCTGTCATCCACCGTGCGCTCCTGCATTTCGAGATTCTCCCGCAGCCACTGCACGCTCTTGCCCACCGCCGGGCCCAGGTTGCGCTCCCGCAGCTCGCTCCGCAGGATGGGCGAAACGCTCAGCCTTTCCGCCAAGGGCGCGGCGGTCTGCACGGCGCGCGTCAGGTCGGAAGAATAGATCGTCCACTTTTTCCCCGCCAGATGAGGCAGGAGCCTCCGGGCAATGCGTTCTGCCTGCGCACAGCCCGTTTCCGTCAGCGGCCAGTCTGTCCAGGAGCCCACCATGCCGCTGACATGGTGCTCCGACTGGGTGTGCTGGATGGTGATGAACTGCTTCATGTCGTCCTCCTTGGTCAAAAAGGCCCGGAAAGCACGCGGCTCTCCGGGTCGGTTGGGTCGGTATGAGGGGAATCAGGAGCGCATGCGGTTCTTGCGCCCGATGGGCAGCCGATGCAGAAGGGAGGCCTTGTCCTCCGCCGCTTCAGGGGCCTCAGGAGCGCTCTGCTGCGCAGGCGCCTCCTGCTGACCCTGCTCCGGGGGCTGCTGCTCACCATCGCCCAGGGGCTTGCCGTTTCCGTCAATACCCTTGCGGCGCAGGCACCAGTGCGCAAACTCCTTGATGACGCTGTAAATGGTGGCAAAGACGGGCACGCCCATCACCATGCCCACCAGGCCGAAGAAAGCGTTGCCCACCACGATGGAGAAGAGCACCCACAGGGCGGAAATGCCGATGGAGTCGCCCAGGATCTTCGGGCCGATGACATTGCCGTCCAGCTGCTGGATGAACAGGATCAGCACCGCAAACTCCAGCGCCTGCAGGGGTTCTGCCATCAGCAGCACCAGGATACCGGGAATCGCGCCGATAAAGGGGCCGAAGACGGGAATGATGTTCGTCACGCCCACGATGATGGAGATCATCTCCGGATACTGCAGCTTCAGCAGGCGCATCAGCGCGTAGGTCAGCACGCCGATGATGGCCGAGTCGATGATCTTGCCGGTGAAGAAGCCGGTCAGGTTGCGGTTGGCATCATGGCAGATGCGCAGCACCGTGTTGGCCACCCGGCGGGGCATGAAAGCGCGGGTCAGCGTCCTGGCCTGGCTCAGCAGCTTCTCCTTGGAGATGAGCAGGTACACGCTGGAGGCCAGCGCCGTCAGGCCTGCCACCAGGCCGCTGCCCAGCTTCCACATCGCGTCATATGCGCCCACAACAAGATCCGCAGAGAACTCGCCCAGGAAGCTGCTCAGATTGAAGTCGATCTTCATCTTTTCCTTCAGGAAGGACTGGATATCGGAGGTTTTCTTCAGCACATCCTCCGGCTGGCCCAGCCATTCCATCAGGCCCCAATCATGCTCTCTGTCCAGCCTGATGATGTAATTCACCAGCTCCGTGCCATAATTCACGAGGCTGCCGACAAACTCATAGAGACTGGTAATCACCTGCGTGAGAATAAGGTAGGCCAGCGCGCCCACCACCGCAAAAGCCACCACATAGCCAATGAGCATGGCCAGCCAATGAATCTTGGCCCGGCTGCGGCAGATGTGCTTATACGACCAGTTGACGATGGGATTGACCACATAAGCAATAGCCACGCCCGCCGCAAAGGGGGTCAGCACATCCGTGATGCTCTTGAAGATCCCCATCACCAGGCCGACATTGCGCAGCGCGAGGAAAAAGGTGATCGAGATCAGCACGATCCCCAGCCAGTCCATGTTCGATTCCGGCTTGCGCTTCAGCCAGCCCGACTTTCTTGCCTCCATATGTACGCCCCTTTCCGCCCCCGGATAACCCCGGCAGCGAAGATCCGTATGTATCATTCTGTTCCCGTTGTCAGGAAACGCCTCAATCCATACCTATTATACTGCCATTGGCGAAATCAGTCAATCACATATTCACCGCATTCCACGGCGGACGGCTGACGTAAGCGCCCCGTCAGTCCTCCGTGACCGTCCAGCGGCACACCACCTCACCCGCACGGCTGATATAGCCCTCGGAGCACTCATTGAATGCTACCCGCGCCAGCTCCCCCTCAAAGGGCAGGGTGTACATGCAGGTGATGTCCCCGATAACCGTTTCGCCGTATGCATCCACATAGCGCCACAGACCAGGCGCAACCTCCACCGGATGGGGATCCGACGGGGCGCCTTCCACCAAGTAGTCCCTCCCGATGGGTTCGCTCAGCGTCCAGTCCTCCCGGGAGAGCAGCCGCCAGGCGTAGTCGCCGTCGCCCAGCTCCTCCGAGACCCAGATGGGGCCGTCCTCCGTGGGGGCGTGCAGCCACACCAGCCAGGACTCCGGCTCAGAGAAGCGGCACAGTTCCGTGCCGTCGGGGCGGACGAGGCCCCATTCGTCATCGCTGTACCCGATCCACATCGCGTCGCCCACCATGCCGTAATAGCCGGTCTCCCTGCGGTCTCCGATGATGGTCATGACGACATTCCCGCCCCGGTCGATGATGGCAGCGGTGTCCTCCGCCTCCCACAGGCCGACCTCCGCATAGCCGTCATTGAAGCCGATCGCATAGCGGTACTGCGCCGGGATGACAATCTCCCCGGCGGTGTTCAGGTAGCCGCACTTCCCGTCCATCTCGAAGGGAATCAGGCCCTCGCTCACGCCTTCACCGTAGCTGATCACCGCGCCCTCCGGCAGTTCCACCGGGCCCACGCCGATTTCGATCAGCTCGCACTCGCCCGTGTCGTCACGCTCAGCCACGATGAAGCCATCCTCCGCCGTGTCCTCGTACAGGCCCGTGCGCGTATATTCCAGCGGCAGCACGATCTCGCCCGTGGCGCGGTCCGCCAGGCCTTGCACTTCCCAGTCATCCACGCACACATAGGGGCCATCGCTGTATGCAACGCACTCATTCCAGTAAATTCCCGTGAAAAAGCGATCCGGGATGTAAAACCAGCCCATCATCGCCTCATCACCGGATGTGTCCATCACGAAGAACACATCCTCTGCGAAGTCATCGTACACAAAGTACTCCGGCGGCAGCACGAACGCGCCCGTCGCATCAATGATGCCCTCGCGCGGCGGGCGGGAATCGGGATCCTCCCCCATGCCCACGATGGCGCAGCCGCCGGAAAAGCGGTACGCCTGTTTGTATTGCGGCGCGATGGCCCACGCGCCCGTCTCGTCGATGTAGC
>JBGVOA010000422.1:0-3805 GCA_045126095.1 Christensenellales bacterium
CTCGGCGCCCATGGGGGTCAGCGCCTTTTCCGCCAGCCGCTCGCGGATCTTGGTGAATTCCAGCACCCGCAGGGTTCTTTCCTTGATCATAATGCTACCTCATTCATAAATAAAGGTGTGTTTCAGAACTTCTCATGTATATTCCAGGGCTGATCCGATTCGCGCTCACTCCACCGGACGGCTCCAGTGGGCAGAGGTGGTCTCCATTGCGCTCCGGCCGCCCTGCCACACGCTGACAGCCTCCGCCAGCGCCGCGCCGGACTCATCGCACAGCGTCATCAGGGACGTATAGCCCGCGCCGCGCACCCGGCTGACCAGATCGGTCGGCACGCTGTTCATCAGGCGGACGAGGCAGCCCTCCGGCAGCCGCAGACGCAAGAGCGGGAAGCGCACGCCCCGGCGGTCGGTGAAGGCCGTGCCCGCCAGCGCGTCCGGGCTGTCCGTGTCACACATCCGGCAGGACGCATGACCGCTCGCCAGGCCCAGGTACGTCCGGGCCGGGCAGTGGTGCAGCAGCATCAGCTGCGCCCGTCCGTACGCTGGGACGATCGCATTCGGGGTATTTTTCAGCAGCGTCGCAATCTCCGCACCGGAGAGCTCGCCGCTGGCGGTCACGAACTCGCAGCCCTTTTCCAGCAGGAAGCGCGCAGCCAGGCGGTTCATCACCGGCACGCCCTCGCCTGCGCCATAGGGCACAGGCCAGGTCATCCCCAGCTGCCCGACGCTGCCCAGCACCACGCCGCCCAGCTTGTCCTGGTGGGCCGTCACGAAGCGGTGCAGCATATCGAGCGTCGCCTGCTCGCATTTCATCGGCAGGTGCAGCCAGACGCCATCCTCGAAGGCAGCCAGGCCGCTCTCCAGCGCCGTCTCCCGGAAGTCCTCCGGATACCAGACGATGCGGGCGCCCAGGCCCTTCACGGCGGCGTACTGCTTTTCGTCGCGCAGGACGATCATCTCCGGTACGTCACCCTGGGGCAGCTCCGGCTCCAGCATTTCGCATTCCCGCCCCGCAGGCCGGGCGAAATCCTCCGCCCGCTGGTTCTCCAGCAGGGTCAGCGCATCGCGGCGGATGCCGTTGAGCGCCGACACGGGCACGAAGGCATTGTCGGTGAACACGGTCAGCTCGCGCAGAGTGAAGGGGGTATCGCCGGTTTTTGCAAGAGACTTTCGCGCGTCCTCCTCCGACATGGCACGCTTGGAAGCGGCGCTCACCACGTCGCCCGTGGCGGTCACGGTGGATTCGCCGTCGGTGGCCGTCAGCGTGAGGGGCTCGCCCGGCAGGGCAACCAGCGTCATGTCACAGGGGATCGGCGCGATTTCCAGCGCCTGCGCCGCCGCGAGCTGAGCGCTGCTGGTCAGGCGGACGACAGCGTCACCCCGTGACAGCCGCATATCCTGGCGCAGCCGCAGCGTCGCCAGACCGCCCATGGGCACGTCATGGCCGGAATAGATCATCTCCGCGTCGCCCTGACGGGTGCGGATTTGGAGGCCGTCGCCGTCC
Organism: Christensenellales bacterium; assembly: GCA_045126095.1. GTDB lineage: Bacteria > Bacillota > Clostridia > Christensenellales > Aristaeellaceae > UBA11524. Next base: position 1,502 of record JBGVOA010000422.1, read on the forward strand.
GCCAGGTCGCGATCACAGCGCATCTTCGCCATGCCGCCGGAGACGGAGACGATCTCCCCCACCGGCACGCCGCCGTGGTTCACACGATCCTCGCAGATCACGCCCGCATCCTGCGTGCCCAGGGCATAGCCGTCCATAAAGCCGCCGCGCTGGAAAATCTGCATCAGACCGTCGCGTTCATTGTCGTCAGCCCTGCGGAAGTCGCCCGCCTGCATGCCGTCGATCCCGCGACGGTAGCTGCCCGCCACCGTCGCCACATATTCCGGGCGCTTGAGGCGGCCCTCCAGCTTGATGGAGCACGCGCCGGCCTTCGCCAGCTCCGGCAGGTGGTCGCGCATGCACACGTCGCGGGGGCTGAGCCAGGCGGCAGTCTTGCCGCGGTATTCATAGGGCAGGCGGCAGGGCTGGGCGCAGCGCCCGCGGTTGCCGCTGCGGCCGCCGATCATCGAAGAAAACAGGCACTGTCCGCTGACGGCCACGCACTGTGCGCCATGGCCAAACACCTCGATCTCTATGCCCTCGGCGGCGCATTTGGCGATCTCCGCCAACGAGCACTCGCGGGCCAGCACCGTGCGGGTCATCCCCTGCTGACGGCAGAAGCGCACGCCTGCGGCATTGTGGATGGCCATCTGCGTGCTGGCGTGCACCGGTAGGTCCGGGAAGCACTCCCGCGCCATCTTCAGCACGCCCAGATCCTGCACCAGCACCGCATCCACCCTGACCTCGTCCAGCAGGCGCAGCACGTCCATGACGCCCGCCATTTCGCCGTCCTTGACCAGGGTGTTGACCGTCACATGCACGCGAACGTGATGCAGGTGCGCAAAGTGGACGGCCTCGCGCAGGGCCGCCTCATCAAAGTTGCCCGCGCCAGCCCGGGCAGAATAGGCCGCATAGCCCAGGTAGACCGCATCCGCACCGGCAGCCACCGCCCGGTCAAGAGCCTCCCGGTTGCCTGCGGGGGCCAGGTTTTCCATCATCATGCGTTCTCCTGCTGCCCACGCAGGGCGTTCAGCTCCCGGCGCAGGCGCGAGTTCTCCGCCTGGGCCTTCATCAGCTCGTCCGTCACGTTCATCGCCACCAGCACCGCCACCGTTTCCTTCGGCTGACGGGTGGCGAACACCGTCTCGGTGATTTGCCTGTCCACATACGCGGCCACGCGGGCCATATGCTCCGGCGAATCGGAGGACATCAGCGCAAACTCCTTGCCCGCCACGCGGACGGTGATCCTCTGCTTCTCCATCTTGCTCACCTCAAAATAACGAATAAACCGGCGCAGACCGGCGTTTCTCCGCCAGGGTCTGCGCCGGTATACTGCCTCGGCGGCGTTTCCTTACATCTGATCGAAGGGGAAGACCTGGCCGAAGGTCTCCACACGGATGGACTTCATCCGCTGATCCTCATAGGGGCGATCCATGCGGTCGCGCTTCACGTTCACGATCGCGTCCGCCGTCTCCATGCCCTCCAGCACCTTGCCGAAAGCGGCGTAGGAGCCGTCCAGGTGGGGGCTGTCAGAGGTCATGATGAAGAACTGGCTGCCAGCGGAATCTGGCATCATGCTGCGGGCCATGGACAGCACGCCGTAGGTGTGCTTGAGGGGGTTGCGCACGCCGTTCATGGCGAACTCGCCCTTGATGCGGTAGCCGGGGCCGCCGGTGCCGGTGCCCTTGGGGTCGCCGCCCTGGATCATGAAGCCGGGAATGACGCGGTGGAAGATCAGCCCGTCATAGAAGCCGGAATTCGCCAGCGCGATGAAATTGCCCACGGACTGCGGCGCGATTTCCGGGTACAGTTCGCCCTTCATCTCGCGGCCATCCTCCATGGTGATGACAAAAGTAGGATTCTGTGCCACAAATGACACTCCTTTCAATGTATAAGCCGGTCAGCCGTAGCCCCGGCTGCATCAGGCATGTTATATTCCTGTACACTTCTGTGCACAGCCCCTATTGTACCAGCATTTGCGCAGAAATGCAAGTTTTCCGCGTAATTTCGCCCCTGTGCGGCAAAACAAGCGTCCGCAGCGGCGCATTTCGTTCTTGCAGGACACATTTCACGCCGTCACACGCCGAAAAGCTCCCGCTTGCGCTGGGTCATCTCGTCCACACGGGCGATGTAGTGCTCGATATTGGCCACGTTGGGCGCGCGGCCGATGTGTCCCTCGTCCTCGTAAATGCGTTTGGAGATGCCGCCTGCGCCCAGGGCCAGGATGTGGGTGGTCTCCTCCATGATGTCCACATTGTACTGGCAGGCATGGCCGGGCAGGGCATAGCCGATGTTCTCGAGGTTGCCGGCCATGTTCTTCTGCCG
>JBGVOA010000423.1:0-4715 GCA_045126095.1 Christensenellales bacterium
GGCGGACCACGCTGCGAGTGCTTCATCATCGGCGAGGGCGTCACTGCAAACGACTGAGGCTGAGATAGATTTAGAAAGCCGCAGATGTCTCTTGAAAGGGCAGAACCATAAAGGATGAGATGATGTTTTACAAGCTGAAAGAAAACTTTCTCCTGCGCGGCTGGGAGAAGCTGCCCTACGCGCTGGTGGACAAGAATAAGCGCAATCCTGCCTTCATCACCGCCAAAGAGATGCAGGCACTGGAATTGTGCAACGGCCAGATCGACCTGAGTCTGCCGCTGATCTCCCAGGAGATCCGCGATATGATCCCGCTGATCGAAAAGAACGGCCTGATTGAGCCATGCGAACAGGGCGACGCCATCAACCCAGAACAGGCTTATAAGTGCTATCCCGCTCGGTACATCCGTACGGCCCACTGGTCCATCACCGGGCATTGCAACTATCGCTGCAAGCACTGCTACATGTCCGCGCCGGATGCCAAATTCGGTGAGCTCAGCCACGAGGAAATCATGTCCATCGTGCAGCAGCTGATTGACTGCGGCGTGCGTGAGGTTTCCCTTACCGGCGGTGAGCCCCTCGTCCGCAAGGATTTCATGGAAATCGTAGACGCGCTGCTGGCTGGCGGTATCCATATTTGTACCATCTATTCCAACGGCAAGCTAGTGACTGATCAGCTGCTGGATCAGCTGGCGGAGCGTGGCATCCATCCGGAGTTCAACATGAGTTACGACGGTACAGAGGGATGGCATGACTGGCTGCGGGGTATTCCCAATGCAGGAAAGAACGTAGAGGATGCCTTCCTGCGCTGCAGGGAAAAGGGCTTCCCCACAGGCGCAGAGATGTGCATCCACCAGGGTAACAAGCATCTGCTGCGTGATACTGTCAACAAGCTGGCGGAACTAGGTTGCCGGAGCCTAAAGACCAACCCCATATCCAACGTGGGCTCGTGGAAGGAAGGCGGCTACGGCGAGAGCATCTCCTTACAGGAGATGTATCAGCTATATTTTGATTACATCCCTCATTTCTATGAGGACGGTATGCCCCTGTCCCTGCAGCTGGGCGGATTCTTCTCTGCATCGCCCAACCGGCCGGATAAGTATGACATCCCTAGCATGAAAAACTGCTCCAACCCGGACAAGACCTGCGTCTGCGGCCATGCCCGCATGGTGATGTACATCTCCGCCGAGGGCCGCACGCTGCCCTGCATGGCGCTCTCCGGCATGGACATCCAGCAGGAGTACCCGCTGATTTCCGAGATCGGCCTGGCCAAGTGCATCACCGATTCCCGCTATATGGAGCTGATCGACACCCGCGCTACCACTGTGCTGGAGCACAACCCGGAGTGCAAAACCTGTGAGCATGCCTTGCAGTGCCTCTGCGGCTGCCGTGCCAGTGCGCTGGAAACATCCCCCACGGATATCCTGGCGCCGGATATGGCCATCTGCGGCATCTTCAAGGGCGGCTGGCCGGAGAAAATCAAAGAATTGATGAAGACCATTCTGCCCGAGGAGAAACCTGTGTGTTAATAAGTCGCAAAATGCGACTCAAATAAAGGAGGATACCACAATGACTGAAAACATGAAGAAATTCCTGGAGAAGGTGTCTGCGGACAAAGCGCTGGCAGAAAAGTTCGCCAACCTGGACAAGGATGCTGTTGTTGCCCTGGCAAAGGAGCTGGGCATCGAACTGACCGAAGCAGACTTCGCACAGCCCGAGGGCGAAATCACCGCGGACGAGATGGATGCTGTGGTTGGCGGCTATAAGCGCTGCGTATGCGCCTATGGTGGCGGTGGCAAAGAGGATTCCGAAGGCGAGGTATGTGCGTGTGTGAGTGTGGGTATGGGAATGAGCAAGGTCGATGGCGAGGCTCGCTGTGCTTGCTATGTGGGCGGCACCGGTTACGAGAGCTTCCGGGATCTGTAACTGCCTGATATCAATTTGTAATGAACCCAATGCCCTGCGCTTTGGATCAACCAGAGCGCAGGGCTTAGCCTCGAAGTGGAAAACGTCATACGTGATAATCAGAAGTTTTTTGCGGAAGGCATCGAAAAGTCAGGCACTGATCGAGCATTTGAAGACGTAAGCAGCAAAATGCCCTGGACGATGCTTATGGCTGTGCCTGCGTGGCATATGGTCAGGGCGGTGATGGCGACAAGGACGATTTCACCTGCTTCTGCGCTCTTGGTGGTGAAGGTGGGCTTGATGTTCTGCCGAGCGAGATCATTTGACCTTGGGGCAATGTAATAAAACAGGAGGCGATAACAATGACTGAAAACATGAAGAACTTCCTGGAAAAGGTATCCAATGATAAGGCTCTGACGGAAAAGGCCAGCAAGCTGAATAAGGCAGGACTCATCGTCTTTGCCCGGGAGCTGGGATTTGAACTGACGGAGGCCGATTTCGAGGGTCAGGAAGGTGAACTGGAAGACGCCGAGCTGGATGCCGTTGCTGGCGGCAGCGAATGCGCATGTGTCGTTGGCGGTGGTGGTACTGCAGAGGGGGATTGCCCGGCGTGCGCATGTGTCGTAGCTGGCTTTGGCTCTGACGCGGAGGGACTTTGTCGCTGTGCATGTCCCTTTGGCGGCGTCGGAGCACATCGTGCCGGTTCGTGGTACGATTAACTATGGAGATAACGAGAGTAAGGTTTTTCTACGGCAGAATCAGCGACTTTACGATTGCATCTGATCTGTAGGTTCTATCTGTTGTGATTACGACATCAAGAAAGTGTTTTCAATAGTCAAATCCCAGGCACAAGAAGGAGAGATAATCATGCCAGCAAATATGTCACGAAATAGTAATCCCGGGGGGCCCGATCTGAACCAATATCTCAAGGCAGCCCGCCCTGGCAGCTGGCTGATCCTTTCGCTGACGCTGCTGATTGTGGCAATGGCGTTGGTGTGGTCTTTTCTGGGGACAATGAAGACTACCATCGCTGTTACCGGCATCAAGGAAGGCGCACATTTTACCGGATACCTCATGCCCAAGGACTCGCTGTCCCTGCAAGCGGGGATGAGTGTGGACTACCAGGGGGAGACAGCCGGTGTGCTGGTCAGCCGCGGTACAGCCAGCATAGATGCAGCTGATATCGTGGCAGCAATCGACAATGCCTTTTACAGCAATCAGCTGCAGCTGAACCCCTACAATGTGGAAATCTGCATCGACATGGACCCGGATGTATGCCCCGACGGCGTCATTATGCTGGAAATCGTGCTTGCGAAAACCCGCCCGTTCGACTTCCTGATGAAGTGAGGTGCGACGGATGAAAATGCAACGAAAGAAAGTGCCGGTGGTCATGCAGATGGAGGCGCTGGAATGCGGCGCTGCCAGCCTGAGCATGATCCTAGCATATTATGGAAAGTGGCTGCCGTTGCCTAGGGTGCGCACAGAATTGGGTGTCTCCCGGGATGGCGTGAGCGCCATGAGCATCATCAAGGGTGCGCGCAGCTTCGGCATGCAAGGGAAGGGCTTCCGCTATGGCTTGGATAGCCTGCAGGAGAAGATCGCCCTGCCGTGTATCCTGTTCTGGAACAATAATCACTTCGTTGTGCTGACGGGCTTTTGCAAAAAGGGCGCCTGCATCAACGACCCGGCTAAGGGCGCTGTTGTGGTTCCTATGGACAAGTTTGAAGCACAATACAGCGGTATTGCACTGGAAATCGTCCCCGGAGAAAACTTCGAGCCCAGCGGGCACCCCACCAGCGTGTGGCCTTTTGTGAAAAAGCGGCTCAGGGGGGCAGGCAGTGCACTGGTATTCCTGTCGTTATCAGGCATGGCAGCGGCGGTATTTGGCATTGCTCAACCCGCACTGACTTCTTCCTTTGTGGACAAGGTTTTAACGGGATCCAATACCGCGTGGTTGATGCCCCTGCTGGGAATTCTGATCGGCCTGGCCGTACTGCAGTTTCTGCTGCTATGTGCAACCGCCGCCTATCGGAACTATGTACAGGGACGGTTCGCAGTGTCGGCTAACTGTGCCTATTTGATGCATGTGCTGCAGCTGCCCATGCAGTTTTTCCACCAGCGCATGGCAGGCGATATTGCCGGCCGCCAAAGGGATAATGCAGAGGTTGCCAACACCCTGCTCAATACCCTGGTTCCTGTGGGCGTAGGGCTGATCACCATGGCAGTATATTTGGTGATGATGCTGTCCATTTCGCCGGTGCTGACGCTCATTGGCGTGTCGGCGCTGGTGATTGACCTGTTTGTGGCTCAGTGCATTTCCCGCAGACGGGTAGAAGTTACCCGGATCATCAGCCGCGATACCGGCGTGCTGTCTGGCTCCACGGCGGGCATCCTGAATGTGATGGAGACCATCAAGGCCAGCGGCGCGGAGGATGGCGTGTTCGCCCAGTGGACGGGCATGCAGGCGGCTGTCATGGCGGGTCAGGCAAAGATCGCCCGCATCAATACTTATCTGGGAAGTATTCCAGGGCTCTTGCTGAGCATCTCCAACGTGGTGCTGGTGGCGCTGGGCGCGCTGCTGATCATTCAAGGAGAGCTGACCACCGGTTTGCTGCTGGCGCTGCAGAGCTTGCTGCAGTCCTTCATCACCCCGGCGGAACAGCTGATTGCTGCCGGGCAGGAAATGACGGAGATGCGTTCCAGCATGGAGCGCATTGAAGACGTGACTAACTATGAACAGGATCCCATCTTTGTGGCGCAGGGTGAGGAGAGCTCTCCCTTGAGTGGCCATGTAAGCATCCGGAACGTGACCT